>DATNJO010000359.1:0-3043 GCA_035603895.1 Pyrinomonadaceae bacterium | reverse complement strand
TCTCGACGCTGAACCCCGGCGTCGTCTTGTTCTCGACGATGAAACCCTTGACCTGGTTGTCGGCGACGTCGCGCGCCCAGATAATCGAGATATCGCACCACGGCGCGTTGCCGATCCAGCGCTTCTGGCCATTGAGAACCCAGGTGTCGCCTTCGCGTTTCGCAGTGGTTGTTAGACCACCAGCAGTCCCAGAGCCAACCAGTGGCTCAGTCAATCCGAAGCAGCCGATCTTCTCCATGCGGGCCATCGGTGGCAGCCACTTCTGCTTCTGCTCTTCGGTGCCGTTGAGGTTGATGGAACCCATCGCCAAGCCGGTGTGAACGCCCCAGAAGGTCGCCATTGACGTGTCCGTTCGCGCTATGTTCATAGCAGTCAAGCCGACCAGCAGCGGGCTTCCGCCCGGGCAATCGTAGCCATGTATGCCAAGACCGGCGATGCCCAACTCCTTGAACGACGGGAGCAGCTCGAACGGAAACGCGTCTTCGACCCAGTACTTGTTGATGATCGGCTGGACTTTCGTCTCCATGTATTCGCGCACCTTCTTCACGATCGCCATTTCCTCAGCGGGCAAATCCTCGGCGAATTGGTAGAAGTCGCTATTTGGCGCCGGCAGTGGCTTGTGTTGCTTGATGTCTTTGGCAGCTGTTGTCATATCAATCTCCTTAATTAATCTCGTAATAATTGTCCCTTTTCGAAATGACTGGGTTCGTATCACGGAATGAGACGTGGACCATCGTTGCGTGCAGCTGCCGCCCTGGTTTGCGCAAGATCCGCGTAGGCAACGCCTGTCAAATTCCCCTGAGCCATGAGCAATGCTTTCTTTTCCGAGCCGTCGAGCCTGGCCGAGTAAACTGAACCAGCGAGATCGGAGAAAAACATCCGTCCGTGCTTAATATCGAGAGCCAATCCAATCCCTTCCATTAGATCGCTGACAAGAATTTCCTGACGGTTAGCGTCTTTGGATTCACCTTTCAGGCGCGCGCGGCTCACAGTGTTGCCTTGTGGCGGATTACCACGGTCGGTCCAGTAGATCATCTGCTGGCTCAGATCGAGCTCCAGATCAATTGGCTCCGGAAGTCCGTTGAAGAGCACTTCGATGTCTGTGCGATTTGTCGGAGTCTCGCCTTTCGGAATTTCGAGGTTCGCGCGGAAGATGCCCCCTTCGCCGGCGTTGTCAGCACCTTTCTGTGTCCAATAGATCTGACCGCCGTCATGATCGACTGCGATTCCAACGCACCATTTCGTCTCATCGCGGCCAGGGCGTGGGTCACCCTCACTCGTGTCAACGAGTGTTTCGATCTGCGAACCGTCGAAATTTGCGCGCATGACACGCATTCCTTCACGATCCGACCAATACACTTTGCGACCTTTTCTATCGAGCGTTAGTTGTTTTGGCGTAAAGGTCGCCCCCGAAGGAACAATAGTCGTGCGATTTCCACCATCCAGATCCACACGTTCAATCGAACCGTCATTGGCCTTCGGATTTCCCATGTTGGTCCAGTAAATGTGCCCGGCTTGTTCATCAATCCCGATACCGTCCGGGATTCGTTTCAGTCCATCGAGAACCACGCGACGATCTGAACCATCCGTGTTGAGAGACTCAATGCGGCCACCGCTGACATCAAGGAAGAAGAGACGCTCAGTCGCACTGCCGTTTGCACCACTGGCCGTCGTTTCAGCAGCGCTAGTTGTCGGGGCTGATTCTTTTTTTGCGCGTATCTTAATCAATCCGAGCAGTTCTTTATTTTCGGATTGCGCGAGTTGAGCCACCGAACGATCCGCGGCGATCTGTAAAACGCCATCGACAATCGTTTGCTGGAGTTCATCGGTTACATCCGGAGTGCCGAGAATCTTGAACGTGGCTACCATCCCGGGCATAAGGTGTTCCATGAAATGTTTTATCCCACCCGAGCCCCCAGCCAGGTGCCACTGCAAACTAGGTCCCATCACGCCCCACCGGAGCCCTGGACCATAACTCACCGCATCGTCGGCATCGCTGACGTTTAAAATGCCCTGCTGGATCAGATACATGATTTCTTTGTAGAGGGCGATCTGGAGTCGATTGCCGACGTGACCTGGTAGTTCCTTGTTGAGCCTTATCGGCTTCTTTCCGATCGATGCGTAAAATGCTATCGCTTGTTGAATCGCTTCCGGAGAGGTCTTGCTACCACCGACGACTTCAACCAGGGGAATGATGTGTGGCGGATTGAAGGGATGCCCGACAAGTACGCGCTCGGGGTGCTTGCAATTTGTTTGCATGACGCTCGGCGTTATGCCCGATGAACTCGACGCAATGATCGAATCCACTGGCGTGGCTTCATCCATGTCAGCAAAGAGCTTGATCTTGAAGTCGACTCGCTCTGGTCCGTTCTCCTGCACAAAGTCGGCTTGCGACAGTGCTTCCTTCATGTTGGCTGTAAAGCTGAGGCGATCACGCGATGCGCCTGGCGTCAGACCAATCTCCGTCAGGTCCGGCCATGCTTCGTCGACGTATTTGCGTAGATTCGCTTCCGCATTCGGCGCGGGGTCTGTAGCCACAACATCAAATCCGCGAGCCAAATACTGCGCGGCCCAGCTCGCGCCAATTACGCCCGTACCGACAATTGCAATTCGACGTATCGATTTATCAAATGACATAAATGCTTTCCTCTCTGGTTTTCTTTTTCGCGGCGGAATAATTCATCGAGGCCGTGTCGGTGCAACGGACATACCAGAATGAGCGGCTATGGATTTGATTAAATAAGCAAGATATTTGCAGGACTACGTGAAGCTATTGTCGGAATTGCCGGAGCGTAGACGGAGGATCAAAAGAGAAGTTCCATCAAAGCCAGAGAGGGTGAAGTGTTTGAGACGATCATAGATCTGAGGTATTCGGCGTTGAGCAATCGCGCCGCGGAGGTCCTGGCGCCGACTGTAACTGCGATGCCAGCCTTACGCAGCGCAGCGACGCCTCTGCCGTTAACTCTGGGATTCGGATCAGTGATGCAGCAGACGACCCTTTTCACTCCCGCCGCAATCAAAGCATCGCAGCAAGGAGGAGTGC
>DATNJO010000358.1:0-2860 GCA_035603895.1 Pyrinomonadaceae bacterium | reverse complement strand
CCCCTCAGCTCGTTCAGAGGCACGGGCGGCCTCTCGCGCTTGATCGCGCGCTTGTCTTTCTCGTGCAAGCGCTCTGTCCTCCCGTGCTTTAGACTCAGTCACCGCTGCTTCCCGTTCGACCCGGCTAATGCTTTCACGAGTCTCAGCAGGATTGACTGACGCAACTTCCCGTCTTTGCCCGTAAGCACCAACGGTGAGCACAACTACAAATAGACACGCCACCAAAAGTTTCATCATAATCACCTCACTTCTTTCGAAACTCCCACAATCTCTCGGTCGCAGCACTGTGACATCAGCTTAGACACCGCTTCGTCGGAGATGTTCCTAACATTGGGTGGTGCGATGGTCTTATGAAGATGGTCCATGCTGGTCCATATCGTCGATCTTGTGAAAGAATGCGCAGGCGTGGGCGATATAATTCTTGACGTCCAAAAGATCAAGGTCTATGCTTGGCCCGCCTCGGAACCGATCGGAGCAACTCATTCCTCGTTCTACATCTGCTCAATCGGTGGCATTAAAACTTAAAATTTCAAACGGCAAGGACACAAGATGTCGAGCCCGAACTCAACCTACGTTTCCTCCGAACCGGTACGCCGGAAGTTCACGCTCAAACGAATAGACATATTACTGCTCCTCGTGATTCTGGTCCTGACTGTTACGAACCTTATCCTACTCAAGCAGAATCGGAGTCTGAAGGCGGCGATGGCCGTCACTTCACCAGAATCTTTGCAGCAAGGGACGCCCTTACCGTCGTTCGCAGCGAATACTATTCTGGGCCAGAGGCGCACAGTTGATTTCTCGGCGAACGAGAAAACAGTGCTCCTCGTGTTCCAAGCGGATTGTCCTGCGTGCGAGCGTATTGTTTCCCTGTGGAGAGATATAAAGGCCGATTGTGACCGCAAACAGTTTCAGGTCTTTGGAATCAGTCTTGATAACCAGGCAAAAGCGAATAGTTTTTTAAGAGACAAAGGTCTCGATTTCGAAACATTTGCGGGTGTGGACGCGGCGTTTAAGAACCGTTATGGGCTCCATGAAACGCCATTAACGATAGTAGTAAACCGGACCGGAACCGTTGAGAAAGTATGGGCCGGATTGCCGGACAATGTTACTGCGAGAACGTTCGGAGCTACTTCCGATCACTTTAATCCTTGAGCCACTGAAAATGAGCCTCATGAGAAATGATTTCCTGGCTTTATCTAATTCTCACGAATCGGGAGTCAATTGGACATGAAGCAACTAGTAATGAAACTGTCTGCAATCGGACTGCTTGCGACATTGATTGCATTCAGTGTAATCCAGCTAAGGGTCCCTGTTGCGAAAGCAGCATCCTGCCCGGAGCCATCCTCCGTGGGTTGCGGTTGCACGTTTTTGTATAGCATAGAAATAATTGGTAACCCTCAGTTCGGCGTCGAATGCCACTACAGTTGTTATTGTCATTCGGCGGGCGGTGAGCCAATGTACATAGAGCAGGTCGTTACGGTTTACGACTGATTGGGTGACAACTGGTTGTTGGCGACTCGGTCAGCGATAAATCGGTTTTCCTCAACTGCTGATCCGAGTCGCGACAACAACGTTTCAAACTCTTGGAAGGAGCCTCTCGTCATGAATAGATTCGGAACTACCAAGCTAACCGCCTCGACTATCCTGACTCTGCTTGCAGCATCAATATTGAGCCCGAGTGACAATGTCGTTGGTCAACAAAAAACTATCACCTCTTATCGAGGCTCAACCGTCATGGTTTTGTCCTACGCCGAGATTCCTGAAGCAACGGAACAATGTAGTCAAGAGGAGAAACAATGGTGGGAAAGTCTTCGCAAAGCAGGCAACGATCTCCAGAAGAAGAGAGACAAGAAATCGCAGATGAAATTAGGAGTTCTCTTTGCTGAAGGTTTGGGAAAGGGATACCGCATTCCACTAAAAGATCGACCACCTCAAGTCTTAGTTCATGGCAGAGTCGTTTTTCCTGAATCACTTGTGGCTCGGGCCCGCATTAAAGGTCTGAAAGGCAGTATTGACTTATCGATCGAATATCGAGCTGATGGAAGTATCGGAGACGTCAAGATACTAAAGGGATTAGACAAAGACATGGATGCGTATGCTGTCCAAGGCGCACGCGAGAGTATATTCATACCAGCTATTAAGGATGGGACCTTTGTAACAGACTGGCAGAATAGTGGTTTAAAGTTCTCCACTCAGCGCAATTGATCTCGCCAGCGAGTTAAGTAGTTTAATTTTGCCGTTGCAGATTTACTGCAAACTCAAGAGCACGAGAATCTCACCAGTTCCGCCTTGTAACGGCTCTAAGGCTTTACCGATTAACGTTCCGGGGGTATGTATCTGTCGCCCTCCAATCGTCATCGGCTCCGACTTCATCGCGAATCCCTCTTTATCGCTCGTCACCAGCAGATCGCCAATGCGAATCGGACCGCGGGTCGCATCAACTTTAACCTTAACGCGGCCTGTCGTCGCCACCAACAATTTGCCAGTGCCCGCCTCGCCAAGCGTGATTCCAGGTTGCGCGGAGACAACGCCGGCGACACGAGTGTCATACGACTGAGTTGAAGCCATAACCTGATTCGATTTTTCGGTATCCAGCGTAACCACAGTTCCAGCGACGAGTTCCTGTCGCGCCGGTACCCATTCCGCGACGTCCTGATACTTGGCGCCGATGTTGCCGCTTACCGTGACGTTGCCGCCAAACGTCGCGTTGCCGTCGCGGCCAATGACGAACGCATCACCACCCGACTGGTTAGTCACTCGTAGCGGGCGCAGGTTTACGCCTGATGAGGCCCCATGGGCGCTCATACTCTGTCCGTTGATTAGCAAGATATCGTAATTTGAACCGGCCCATTGAGCGTTG
>DATNJO010000357.1:0-2602 GCA_035603895.1 Pyrinomonadaceae bacterium | reverse complement strand
CTGGCCACGTCATTGATCAACTCCCGTGAAGAGCGCATCGTTACCACTTTGCCCAAAGCAAAGGAGCTTCGCCCGTTCGTCGAGCGCGCCATCACTTTGTCGCGCAAGGCGCACAACTTGTCTGACGACGCTGCGCAGGCGTTGCACTTGCGCCGTCAGGCGGCGGGTTTTTTCCACGCGGGAAACACGACCATGTCGGCGCTGACGGGTAAGCGCGGACAACCGCGGCCGGAACGCACCGCAGGCGTTGCTGCGTTGCGCCGGCTTTTCGGCGAACTCGGCGAGCGCTACAAGGATCGTCCAGGCGGTTACACGCGCATTTTGAAACTCGGCCATCGCGCTGGCGACGCGGCGGAGTTGGCGATCATCGAGCTCGTCGACAATCCGCGCGAAATTGAGGCTGTCGAGGCTGAAAAGAAACGCAAGGCCGCCAGCTCGAAGAAAAAGGCTTCCAAAAAGGCAGCTAAAACCGAACCCACGGATGACGCAGAGAGCACAGATTAATCTGTTGTAATCTGTGGTCGGCTTGAAAAGCATGGCTGCACGCAAAGAACAGAGCGACAACGCCCCCAAACCTTCCGTCAACATGGAAGAGTTGCGCGAGCTGATCGCGTTGCTGAAAGACAACGGGCTGGCGGAGCTCGAGCTCGAACGGGCAGACTTTCGCGTGCGTTTGCGCCGCGAGGGTTTTTCGTTCGGCGGCGACAGCGCCTCGGATAATTTCACGATCACAGAGATGGTGAAGAATGCGATGGGCGCTAATCCGATTCCGTATTCGGTCACTCAGACTCCGGTGACGCCACCGTCTGCACCGGCGCACCCCGGCGCTGATGCATCGACCGCGGCATCAGCAGATCAGGATCTGCACATCGTTCCTTCTCCGATTGTCGGCACGTTCTATCGTTCGCCGTCGCCGACCGCCGAGCCTTTTGTAAAGATCGGCAGCAACGTCGAACCGGCAACGGTCGTGTGCATCATCGAAGCCATGAAGCTCATGAATGAGATTCAGGCGGAGACGAGCGGAGAAGTTGCGAAGGTTTATGTTGAGAACGGCCAGCCGGTTGAATACGGCCAGCCGTTGTTCGGAATCCGAAGTTAAGCCACAAAGAGGCACAAACGGCACAGACAAGTGAGTTTGTGCTCTTTGTGCTTTTTTGCGATAGGTTGCAAATGGCCTTCGAACCGCGCAAGTTCAAAAAAGTCCTGATCGCCAACCGTGGCGAGATCGCTTGCCGTATCATCTGGACGTGCAAGGAGATGGGCATCAAGACGGTTGCTGTTCACAGCGACGTCGATCGCGATTCGCTGCACGTTCGCTTTGCCGATGAAGCCGCCTGTATTGGACCAGCGCCGTCCGCGCAGAGTTACCTGAACATTCCCGCGATCATCAGCACTGCCGAGATCTTCAACGTCGATGCGATTCATCCGGGTTACGGATTTCTCGCGGAGTCGCCTTACTTCGCTGAGATCTGCGAAGCGTGCAATATCAAGTTCATTGGACCGTCGGCGAACGTCATTCGCATGATGGGCGATAAGATCGAAGCGCGGCGCGTGATGCACGAAGCGGGTTTGCCGGTTGTGCCGGGAAGTCCGGATGCAGTCACTTCCGAAGAAGAGGGTTTGAGACTCGCGCGCGAGATCGGTTTTCCGTTGATCGTGAAAGCTTCCGCGGGTGGCGGCGGACGCGGCATGCGTATCGTTCGTTCCGAGAAGGAACTCGGCAAAGCGCTCGAAACTGCTTCGACAGAAGCGGCAGCTGCTTTCAACGACGGCAGCGTTTACATCGAACGTTACATCGAGCAGCCGCGACACATCGAGATTCAGGTGCTGGCGGATGAGTACGGCGACTGTATTCACCTCGGCGAACGCGAGTGCTCGATTCAACGGCGCCATCAGAAGTTGATGGAGGAAGCGCCTTCGACCGTTTTGACGCCGGAGTTGCGCAAGACGATGGGTGAAGCGGCGGTTGGCGCTTGTAAGAAGCTCGGTTATTCGAGCGCGGGAACCGTCGAGTTTCTACTGGACGCGCAAGGCAATTTCTATTTCATGGAGATGAATACGCGCATCCAGGTCGAGCATCCGGTCACTGAAATGGTGACGCTCGCGGACATCGTGCGGAATCAGATTCGCATTGCGGAAGGCGAGCCACTCGGCTACACGCAGGACGATCTGCTGATCGTCGGCCACGCGATCGAGTGCCGCATCAATGCGGAGGATCCCGAGAAGTTTGCGCCTTCGCCGGGTACGATCACGGCCTTTAACTTACCGGGCGGGCCGGGCGTGCGCGTCGATACGTTTGTTTATTCCGGTTACAGGGTTTCGCCGTTCTACGACTCGCTGATCGCGAAAGTCATCGTTCATGCGCGGACGCGCGAACTGGCCATCGCGCGGATGAAGCGCGCGTTGGACGTGATGGTGGTCGAGGGAATCAAGACAACTATCCCGTTGCACCAGAAGATCATGGACGACCCGAAGTTCCGCAGGGGTGAGATAGACACGAATTTTATGGAGTATTTTCTCACCAAAAACGCCCGCAAGGCCGAAACTGCGGTCGGGGTGCGATAGAGGCAGGCGTTTTGAGTTCAGCCTTTAGGCTGTCCTT
>DATNJO010000356.1:0-4336 GCA_035603895.1 Pyrinomonadaceae bacterium | reverse complement strand
TAGCACCGTGTCCTCAAGACGCATGTGAAGCTTTTTATCGGCTGTTTCGATTAGTGGCTCGACGTTATAAACAACGCCCGCTTCGAGTGGACGATTCCGATCAGCCGGTTCAACGTCGTGCACCGAGATTCCGATCGTATGCCCGATGTAACGGCCGACCTCCTGAAACCCTTTCTCGTATCCGTACTTCTTGTACACCGCTTCAGCGACGTCTTTTAGCTGACTGATCGTCACGCCAGGCTTCATCGCAGCAATGATCGCATCTCTCGCTTCGAGAATGCAGCGATACATCTTTTCCTGCTCTGGCGTGAAGCGGCCGGAGACGGGCCACGTACGCGTGATGTCGGAAGTGTAGTATTCGTAATCGGCGCCGTAGTCCATGTAAACAATATCGCCGTCCAGCATCTTTCGATTGTTTGCCGAGTAGTGCAGGATCACCGTGTTTGGACCAGAAGCAACGATGGGCCGGAAAGCGTCGCCACGAGCGCCGCGCTTCGTGTAAACAAACCGCGCAGCAGCTTCAAGCTCATACTCGTACATTCCCGGTTGCGTCCCCTTGATCGCTTCCTTCACGCCTTCCGCGCCGATCTCAGAGCTCTTGCGTACTAGTTCGATCTCATGCGGTGACTTGATCCAGCGCATTTCGCTTAACAACGGATTCAACGAGTGGAAAGCAAGTTGCGGAACCATCTGCTGAACCACGCCGATTGCTTTCTTCGCTTCAGTGAGGCTACCGAGGACTGATTGAGATCCATCAAGCGTTTCGTAGAAGTCGAGTTCGTCGCGTGCGTTCTGAACATTCCCTTGAGAACCTGAGAGCATGTAAAGCTTCTGTGCCCCTCGAGTGAAAAACGGAATCGAAGGAAGAAACTCTTCGACAGGCTGTATCCGCGTCAAACCATAAACCTCTTCCCTTTTCTCGATCTGCCAGATGCCGGGACCGCTAGCGCGAATCTCCTGCTCGGAGCGACGTGGCACAAACAGAAACGCCGATTTATTCGATCCAACCAGTACGAGGACTGCGTTTGGTTCTTCTATTCCCGTGAGGTAATAAAAGTCGGGAGACTGGCGAAACTTGACCGGATAATGCTGTCCTTTGGCGGCGAAGATCACTGCCAGGCCGTCGGGAATCTTTTCAAACAGCTTCGCCCGTCGCGCGGCAAACTCGCTCTTATTGAACGGTTGCTGAGCTAACGCTGGCGCAGCAAGCGCCAGGACAACGAAAGCAGTGATGAGCAGGCATCTAAGCGAAGCGAGTTTACGCATGAGGGTTTTGGTCCTTTTTTGAAATTAGACAGTTAACGCAAGGAATCTGTATAGCCAACGCGCAAAATAGCCAGTTAGAGTATCACCCAATTATGAAAACTACCGAACTTCAGTCCGTTATCTTTGACTTTGACTACACTTTGGCCGACTCAGCCCCGGGCGTGTTTGAATGCATCAATTTTGCCCTGCGTGAAATGGGGCTCGATCACGTTTCGCAGGACGCCGCCTGCCGCACCATCGGCCTGTCGCTTAACGAAACCTTTCTTACGTTGGGTAAACACCACGAGCCGCAACGTTGTGAAGAGTTTCATCAACTGTTCGTGCAGCGAGCTGATCAGGTGATGGTCGATCTCACCGCACTGTACGAAACGGTTCCCGCTATGGTTAAGGCGCTGCGAGAGCGCGGTTTAAGATTGGGCATCGTCTCGACAAAGTATCGAAGTCGTATAAATGGTGTTTTGAAACGTGAGGGGCTCCTCGATCAGTTTGGCGTTGTGATTGGTGGTGACGATGTGGAGCATTACAAACCACACCCGCAAGGCTTGTTTGAAGCGATGAAGAAACTTGAATGTTCGCCTGAATCCGTCGTGTATGTTGGCGACAGCATGGTCGATGCTGAACTCGCGAAACGAGCCGGGGTGCCGTTAGTCGTCGTGCTTTCCGGTGTCACGCCGAAAGAACATTTTGATAACTACACGCCCGTTGGCGTGTTGGAAAACATCAGCCATCTCCCGCAGTTTCTTTTCTGAACCATTATGATTATTCGTTTAGCTTTAATTGTCTTCGCGCTTTTGTCGTTTGAGACTCTTCTTTTCGCACAGAGGCCCGCGCCGACGCCAAGTATCAATGTTGATTCTTACATTCCGCCGCAGCCTCGCGGGCGGACGATGAGAGTCGCCTCTTCGCACCAACTCGCCGAGGCGATCCAGCAAGCCCAGGACGATCCAAATACCACTTCGGTGTACGTGTTCGGCGGCGGATCGATTAAGCGGCCTGTGATCATCAAGAAGTACACGACCTTCGACAATTCCACATACTCCTGCGATGTAACGCCCGAAAACTCAATCATCCCCAACATAGCGGTCACCGATTATGGCTGCATTCTCGTTTCGGATGGTGTTTACGTGGGCGGCACTTATCGACCACCGCAAACCGTGCTCGACTATTTCAAATCCGGCAACGGCCGCAATCCGAACGATCCTTATCTATTAGCTGTTCAGGCATTGACCGCCGAACAGTTAGCGGGAAACGGAACCACGATTCTTGAACCGACTTACACAAACAAATCAGTTCCGTCGGTCGAAGTGTTTCAGGCGCTCGGCGATGTTGGTTTTAGTCACACCGGCAAAGCGAGCAACATCACGATTCAGGGATTCAGGATCAAAGGACGCCAAACTCTCTACGACGGCGGCGTACGGTCCACGGTTCTGCTCGGCAACTGCCAACACTGTGCGGTGATGGATGTTTACTTGGAAGACACCGCTTCAATCGGCGTAACAGCGGGCGGCTCTGCACTCGAATTTAAGCGGCCGGACGGCACGGTAAACAAGGATAACTTCGCGCGCGATATCGTCTTCACGCGAAACATCTTCTCCGGTGTGGCTGGCGCTAATTCGGCCACGATCAATACGGAAGACGCGTACGTCTTTAACAACTACGTGCGCCGTCCCGGTCATCACGAGCCAAAGTTTGGCGGCGGTGTTTGTGGTCACGATCATGAAACGAATAGTCCCGCGGATCACACGCGCAACATCTACGTCTATAACAACCTTTACGATTACGAAGGCGCTCACCGGGACGCAGCCGGCAACGCGATCTGTTTGCAGGATCCTTACGTTGGCGCGAATCGCGGGCGGGTGGTCGCGGCGAACAATGTGATCATCGGCGGTCGCAACGATGTGAAATACAGGTACATGAGTAACGGATTATTTCTGAATGGACTGAAGGACTGCCAGATCCTCAACAACTACATTTTCAGAACCGGACAGAACGCGATTCAGATCTACAACATTTCCAACTGTCTAATTGAAGACAACATCTTCGACTCGACCGGCGGAGGCGGCAATACTACGTTTTGGTCCAAGGGAATGAGAGACACGATCGTGCGGCGAAATAATTACATCAAGCGCCCGATTGCGATCAATATGCAGGCTGGTTTTCAGGAAGTTTGTGGCGAGCGGAACCAGTATATCGACAACATGATTCCGAGTGTTCAGGGACCCGCACCGGCGACGTACAAGTGCCCGTGAGCTATCGTGCGTATGCGCGGGTCATTAGCGTCAACTCGATTACGCCTTTGACGAATAGCACCACTGCGATCTCGTTTACCGTTGTGTTTAATCATGCGGCTCGTTGAATGAAGGGAGAAACGCGGGTGTTGATCCAAATTCGAGATGAGCGTCCTGACGATCTCGCGGCGATTCGCGACGTAAACCAGCGCGCATTCGGCCACGACCAGGAGGGCAACATCGTCGACGCTTTGCGTTCCAACGGCGCGGCTCTGCTTTCGCTCGTCGCGACTCTGAACGATCGCGTCGTCGGTCACATCATGTACAGCCCCGCCGCGATCGGCGACGTCACCGGCGCCGCACTTGGTCCAATGTCCGTCCTTCCCGAACACCAGCGCCACGGCATCGGGAGCAAACTCGTCTCAGCCGGAAATCAAAAGCTCGCGGCTTCAGGCTGCCCCTTCATCATCGTCCTGGGCCACCCCACCTTCTACCCCCGCTTCGGCTTCCGCCCCGCCAGCACCCTCGCCGTCAAGTGCGAATGGGACGTCCCCGACGACGTGGTGATGTTATTGATTCTTGACGAGGCGAAGATGCAGGGTGTCTCCGGCCTCGTAAAATACCGCCACGAATTCTCAAGCATTCTTTAGTACATAGATGATCCGATTCCTTACAACCAAGCTGCTATAATCGCTCGGATGTTGCACCGTCACTTGAACCACTCCGACTGGACCCTAGCCGCCATCGACGACATCATCGCTCGTGGCAAGCTTGACGACTGGAAAGAGCTTCGCGACGCTGCCACGAACCGAACGGAAATCCGAGAAAAGATCCTTCGAGTT
>DATNJO010000355.1:0-2939 GCA_035603895.1 Pyrinomonadaceae bacterium | reverse complement strand
AATGTGAAGAAGAGCGCGCAGATCCTTCGTTTTCCAAGGCCGACGTTTTATCGCAAGCTCAAAAAACTCGGCATCAAGGTTGAACGTCCTGATTCGCCCCTCGCGACGAAACCCTGAAGAAATGGGGCGAGATTGTGTCCGACACCGCAATCAACGATAACTTACGCATCCTCATAGTCGATGATGAGCCTTCAGTAGGCGACGCACTCAAGCTGGTGCTTGAGTCGAAGGGCTACGAAGTCGTGCTTGTCACTAACGGTCGTGATGGTCTTGACCAGGCGCGCAAACGGCGTTTCGGTTTTGGTGTCGTCGATCTGTTTCTGACGGACACCTCCGGCTTTGAGGTCATCACCGATCTGCTAAATGTACAACCACAGTTGCAAATCCTTCTGATCACCGCGCACGGCACTCAGCAAGTTTGCGATCAAGCGAAGAAACTCGGCGCAATTGGCGCGCTTGCGAAGCCGTTTCATCCCACGGAAATCCTCAAGCTGATCGACACTCACCTTCATGGTCCAATCCCTGATTCAGCCTGAGACAGACAAAGCTTAGCTGTCTCACGCTGAAACATAGCCCCGAAGTAACCAAAGCAAAGGCACAAGCAGCACAACTGAACTTATGTTGAGTTCTTTTGTGGTTCTTGTGCTTTTTTTGTGGCTTGGCCCGTTCGTTGCACAAGTGCGCAGCGCCAAACTCATCTGGAGGAAACTGATGAAGCTCAAAGACCCTATCTACCTTTGGAGGAAGTCCTCCCTTCGAATCTTCCTCCTCCCATGTTTAGTGCTGCTGTCACTGACAATCAGCACTCGAGCCCAGAACGCAACTACGAACGAAACAACCGTCGACGGAGAAGCGGCAGCCGCTTTACCGTCGCCGACACCGGTACCTGTTTGTTCGCGAACAATCAAAGCGAACGTGGTCGCATTGGACCAAATCCTCATGTTCAACCGTCTCGGAACAGTTAATCCGAACGGCATGATTTACGCGCTCAAACAGGATGTCGTCGCGATCGATTCCGCCAAAGGACTCGTCGCGGGTAACGTTCGTCTACGCGCAGACAAACGGCCGCGCCCGATCGTGCTTCGCATGAATAGCGGCGACTGCCTGCGCATCACTTTTCAAAACCTTCTTTCTCCATCACCGCTGAGCGATCAACCGGCAACACGTTCCGCCGGTATTCACGTCATCGGAATGGAGCTCGTCGGCGGTATCAGCTCTGACGGATCGAACGTCGGTAATAACGCGCCCAGTCTGGTCGCGCCCGGCGGTTCGACCGTTTACACCTTCACTGCCAAGCGTGAAGGAAACAATTTGATGTACAGCACCGGCGCCACTACGAGCGGCGAAGGCGACGGCGGAACACTCACTGAAGGACTCTTCGGCAGTGTCAACGTCGAACCCGCGGGTGCTGAGTGGTATCGCTCGCAAGTAACGGCCGCTGATTTGGATCTGGTGAAAACCGGAACCACCACTGGCGGTCAACCGATCATCAACTACGACGCCGTGTATCCAGCGGGCCATCCGCGTGCGGGCCAGCCGATTTTGAAGATGCTCAATGTCGATACGATCGTTAACACCGACTTGAACGCGATCATCACCGGCCCGAACAAAGGACGCTTCCCGAATGGTACATATCGTCCAAACGCAACCAATCCGGATCGCGATCGTCCGTTCCGTGAGTTCACCGTGGTCTATCACGATGAAGTTCGGAGCGAACAGGCGTTTCCGCAGTTTGAAGATCCGGTTCTGAGCCACACGCTACACAGCGTGCAGGACAAGTTTGCGATCAACTACGGCATGGCCGGCGTTGGCGCTGAGATCCTGGCAAACCGGCTTGGCGTCGGACCGATGTTCAATTGCACCGAGTGCAAGTTTGAAGAGTTCTTCCTGTCGTCGTGGGCCATCGGCGATCCCGCGCAAATCGTGGACACCCCGGCCAACACGACTGACGGATCCGGCAACCTGATCAAGGGACCCAAGGCAACGAAGGTCTTGTATCCGGACGATCCTTCAAACGTACATCACAGCTACATCGGCGATCCCGTGAAGATGCGTGTCGTTCACGCGGGGCCGAAAGAACATCACATCCACCACTTGCACGCGCATCAGTGGTTGCAGACACCCGACGACGACAACTCGACTTATCTCGACAGTCAGGCGCTCGGACCGGGTTTCGCGTTCACCACTGAAATTTCCCACGGCGGCTCCGGCAATCGAAACCAGACCGTTGGTGATTCGATCTTCCATTGCCACTTCTATCCACACTTCGCGGAAGGCATGTGGGAACTGTGGCGTTCGCACGATGTTTTCGAACCGGGAACGGTTCTGGATGCCAAAGGTATTCCGGTAAAAGGTGCGCGTGCGTTGCCTGACGGTGAAATCACCATGGGAACGCCGACGCCGGCAATCGTTCCATTACCAACATTGGCGATGGCGCCGATGCCGACTGCGGCTGTACCGGGTTATCCGTTCTTCAGTTCGGCAGTAGCGGGACATCGTCCACCAAAACCACCGCTTGACACGGTCGATGATGGCGGCTTGCCGCGACACATCATCACTGGCGGCACCGCCGTCAGCGTTGAAAATCGTCTCGACTTCAGCAAGGAACTGATCACCGCGATTGCGCAAAGCATCCCGGAGGCTGGTTCAGCTTCTGAAATCGCGGCGATGCAATACCACGAGCAGCGTTTACACGCGAGCTTCAAACCCGATGGAACACCAGCCAACTTCGTAACCAACGGTTTGCCACGCAAACCCGGTGCTCCGTTTGCCGATCCTTGCATGGACGACAACGGAAATCCGGTAGGCGTTCCGCGCACGTACAAAGCGGCTGCATTTCAGATCGATTTAAAAATTAACAAGGCGGGCTGGCACTTTCCGCAGTCGCGCATTCTTTCGCTGTGGGCCGACGTTGCTCCGACAGTGGCGGGCACAAAACC
>DATNJO010000354.1:0-7753 GCA_035603895.1 Pyrinomonadaceae bacterium | reverse complement strand
GATGAAGACCGCGGACGCGAACGAAGGCATCAAAGCGTTCATGGAGAAACGTAAACCAGTTTGGCGCCACCGATGAGTTTTAAGATTTCCTCTTTTGTCCGTTTAATCCTTGCCTCTTTACTGTTGGCTTCGGTCGTCGTGGGCCAAAAGTCGGGATCTCACTCGAGTCGTGTTCGCGAGTCAATGACGCCCGCAGCCAAAGAGCTGGTCGAGAACGCGACCGGCATCGTGTGCACGCAAGCTAAACTGGATCCGCAAAGCAGCGTGGCGATCGACGTGATGCAGGCGAAGCCATCGTTACCGGTCCACAGTCCGGAAGCGAAGGCCGGCGCCGAACGCGCGCAACGATTACTGCCGGAAGCGAAAGCCCTGACGATCAATTCACTTAACCAACTCGCCGTCGAATATAAATTGAACAAGTCGCCGCGGTTTCGCTTGCGTCTCCAGCAAGCGATTGCACGCGTGAACTCAGTGAAAAGAGTGCGGCCCGACATGGAGTCGCGCGACAATGCTTCCGTCTTTTTGAGCAAGCCACATGTGATAACGTTCGGTACGATTTTTCTCGCCGGACTTCGTTCCGATGAGGGAATGATCAGCGTGTTGGCCCACGAACTGATGCACATCGCGGACGGGGATTACGACAATATGCGTCCGTTGGTGTCGGCGGTGGGAAACAAGGCTTCGGATTTGACCGGCCTCGACATTCACGGTCAGCGCGCAGAGGAAGTCACATGCGACCTGATCGGCGCGATGGCCGCACGCGCTTATGTCGCGAACACGCCGGGTTACGAATCGATCGCGCGGCGTTTGGCGCGTTCCATTCAACACAATTGTGTTGACGTCGATGAAGGCGACGAAGATCATCTTTCGCCGCGCCAAACGATTCAAGCGTTGTTGTCATTGAATCCGGTGCTCGTGCGGGAGTTGATCAACGATCGTGAGGAACGAACTCCAGGGCGTAAATTGTAGAGGGCGAAAGTGAGCCGACTAACTACGACCGCTTCGATTCTTCCAGTTCTTTTTACGCTAGTTTTCGCCGCCGGCTGCAAATCCGTGATCGAGAGGCAGGACGTGCGGCCGCGTGTGCTGCGCGACGTGCCCGCGCGAAATCTTGCGTATCGTCTTTCACCGGACATGCCTTTGCCGGGCAATCTCAATCCGGACGAACTGCCTGACAAAGACGTCAATATCGCGAACGCCTTCGCCGCCAAACGCGAAAACGATGCGCTCTTGCGGACGATCGCTTCGCCTGACGGCAAACGAGTGCTCGCACTTTACGGCACGGAAAACGAACCGTCGTCATCGTTTCGTATCGATCTCTACAACTCCGACGGCGAGTTTCTGCGAAACCTGATACCGCCCGACCTTTCGTGTCTTTTCCAGGAAACTGTTGCGTGGTCGCCTGACGGGCGTTTCATCAACTTCATCGCACGCAAACGCGTGTCGCCGAGCCCGACTCCGACGCCGCCGACTCAACCCGAACCGGAACCGAATCCGTCGCCGGTGGGATCGCCAGTCGCATCGCCCTCGATCGCGCCATTGTTTCCGCCGGTCGCCAGCTTCTACACGGAACAGATCTACATCTGCAATCGCGACGGCTACGATCTCAAGCCGCTCACGTCGCGCGAGGGATTGATCTATTTCTACTTTGCGTGGGCGCCCGACAGCCACGCGATGGTTGCGTTGGCGTGCAAGGAAGACGAGTGGAATGCGCGGGAGCAGCAATACAGACTTCCCGCGGGCCGGCCGCGGCTGATCACGCCCGACGGTAACGAGCGTTTGCTTGACGATGGAATCACGGATGCGCTACCGGTGTGGTGTCCCGACGCTTCGAAAATCGCGACTGCTTTTGACACTGATGTGGCGATCTACGACGCGGGTGGCAGCACGCCGACGCAGGGACGCGTGCCGCTTGGCGAGCAACTGATCGCGGCCTCGATTATTTACGAAGAGAAGAGTGGTGCGAAAAAAGCCGGCGCGAATGAGAATGCAAAACCTGGTGCTTCGCCTCCACCTTCGTCTCCAGCTTCGTCGTCAACTCCCAGTGTGCCACCTTCGTTTAATCCGATCGTTAGGCTTCAATGGCCTTCGCCCGAGATGATCTATTTCCAAACCGCGTACGTGCGCGTGATGCCCAGCGAGACCATCAATACTTTCCAACGCTGGCACCAGCTCAACCTCAGCGCGCAAGCCGCCATTCTTAAGTAAAACGTTGACAGGATTTACAAGGTTAACAAGATAAGAAAAGCAAGGTTAGTTCTTGTAAATCCTGCAATCCTGTCAAAAGCTTTTACTGCGTTCGCACAGTGACTGCTGCACTCGCCGAGTTTCCTGCCTGATCGAATGCACGTGCCTGAAGTTGGAACGTCTTGTTCGGCGCTGCTGGAGTTCGCCAGCTACAACTGTACGGCGCGGTCGTGTCAGTGCACTGCAACGCGCCATTCACTAAAAACTCCACGCGCGTAACACCGACGTTGTCATTTGCCGTTGCGGTGATCGTCACGTTTGCTTTGCGCGGGACGGACGCATTGTTCGCTGGATTCGTGATCGCAACCGTCGGGGCAATCGTATCGCCGCCACCCGCCTGGAAACCGATCCTGTTTACCGATCCCGTGCCTCGCGCGAGGTAGTAGAGAAATCCGTCAGCCGAAACTTGCAGATCGACAGGAGACGAGATGCCGGTCGCGAAATCCGAAACGGCGTTTCCGTTCGCCGGATCGAGCCGTCGAATCCAGCCGCCACAGAAGTCCGCAAAGAAATAGTTACCGACGAAGTTACTCGGAAACTGCGGCACCTGCGGGTTGTAGAACGCCCCACCAGTGATCGCGCACGTATTCGCATCGTTCATGTACGCAAAAATCGGATCGCGAAAATTCGCGTTCGGCGGATTACAGAAGCCTTCGCAGTTGGGCCAACCATAATTCGAACCGGCGATACCGTCGTTGATCTCTTCCCACGTGTTCTCACCGACGTCGTTGATGAACATTCGCCCCGATCCGTTTTGAAAAGAGAACGTGAACGGGTTGCGGACTCCGAGCGCCCAGATCGCACGATTATCACCAGTCGCGGTGTTGAAAAATGGATTGTTAGTCGGAATGCCGCCGGTTGAAGTGATACGCAGCAGTTTGCCTAACCGCGTTCCCAACGACTGCGCGTTTGTGCCGTTCGCATTATCGCCGACGGCGACATAAAGAAGTCCGTCTGGACCGAAGTGAATCGCGCCGCCATTGTGGTTTGTGGCGCCGCTGAGATTGGGTAGGTCCAGAATGATCGTCTCACTACCGGCGAGCGCAACATCACCGGAAGCAGTGAAACGACTGATGCGATTGTGAATCGTTGGCGTCGTGGCGGTGTAGTAGACGTAAACCAATTGATTGGAAACAAAATTCGGATCAAACGCGACGCCGAGCAGACCACGTTCGCCTTGTGAATCGACGTTGACGGTTAGGAACGGTGTGGGCAGCAGTGCGCCGTTCTTGATGACGCGCAATGCGCCGCCCTGTTGGCAAACAAAGATGCGGCCATCGGGTGCCAGCGCCATCGCGGTTGGGACGTTTAACCCGCTTGCGACTACTGCATCAGTAAATCCCGCCGGCACCGTTGCTGCATTCACGAGCACAGCGCAGATAGCGAGCAAACACATAGTGAGAAGCAGTTGAGCGAATTTCATTGAAGCCTCCAATGGACAAACGTTCGTCGGGCGAGGTTTAAAGTGTTGAGTTGTATCGGGGCGCGATGGCGGTGCAACTTGCCATCAATGTGTCTCAAAAGTTTGACAGCATTTCGTGAGGCGCAGGGACATCAAATGGCACACTCTTGAGGCATGGTGTTTGTCTACGTTTCCAAAGAATCGCAATAAATTCAAATGCAAAAATCCAACTCAAGGGGGACATAATGACAGCACAACCATTTTCGAATGGCAGAAACTACGCATCCGAACGAGCGGAACCAGGCATGCCGAAGTCGAACGCTAAACGACTCGCGCACGGGCTTGGCTGGTTCAGCATCGGTCTCGGTCTGACCGAACTTCTTGCTCCCAGAGCAATTGCAAAGATTTCGGGTGTTTCAAACAAACACACGGGTTTGATACGACTGTACGGCCTGCGTGAAATAGCAGCCGGCGTCACGATCTTTAGTCAAAAGAAACCAGGAGCAGGCGTTTGGTCACGCGTCGCGGGCGATGCGCTTGATCTTGCGAGCCTGGGCATGGCGTTAACGTCGCCGGATGCAAAACGCGGCCGCGTCGCTTTTGCTACTGCAAACGTGCTCGCAGTCACGGCGCTGGATTTGATCGCGGCCAAACAACTCAGTACCGGCAATCAAGGCATTCATGCGAAAGCCCATTGCATCGTCAATCGATCGCCTGATGAGGTTTATCGCTACTGGCGAAGTTTCGAAAACCTGCCGCGCTTCATGAAACATCTCGATTCAGTCGAAGACCTCGGCGACGGCCGCTCGCGCTGGAAAGCAAAAGGTCCGGCCGGAACGGAAGTCGAATGGGAAGCCACGATCATTGCCGACGTGCCTGGCGAAGTGATCACGTGGCGTTCACTTGAAAACTCCGACGTCGACAACGCCGGTGCGGTGCGCTTTGAAACGGCTCCCGGCGGCCGCGGCACGATCGTGAAAGTGAATATCCAATACAACCCGCCCGCGGGCGTTCTTGGTGCAACAGTCGCGAAACTATTTGGCGAAGAACCGGAACAACAGTTGGACGACGATCTGCGCCGTTTCAAACAGGTGCTGGAAGTCGGCGAAGTTGTCGTGTCAGACGCGACGTTGATGGGCACGGGCTATTTTGCACAAAGACCAGCGCGCCCGGCGGACATTGAGGAACTCGAAGAGGCTGAGTCGATGGAAGCGTTGCCCAGCCAAACCGGGACCAACTATCAGCGCGCAGCGGAAGGGAGAATGTAAATGAGAGCAAACTGTTGGTATGGAAAAACCGTGACGCGCGTGGAAGACGTTCCCGAGCCGCAGATACTTAATCAACGCGACGCGATCGTGAAGATCAGTTCGACCGCGATTTGTGGATCCGATCTGCATCTCTACAACGGGTTCATTCCCACGATGCAGAAAGGCGACATTCTCGGTCATGAATTTATGGGCGAGGTGGTTGAAGTCGGCCGCGAAGTGACGAACCTGCGCATCGGCGATCGCGTTGTGGTGCCGTTTCCGATTGCGTGCGGCAACTGCTTCTTCTGTCAGGGTCAGATGTTTTCGCTTTGTGAAAACTCGAACCCGAATGCGTGGATGGCCGAGAAGGCGTTTGGACATGCGGCTGCGGGAATTTTTGGTTATTCACATTTGACCGGAGGTTATGCGGGCGGCCAGGCGGAGTACGCGCGCGTGCCGTTCGCGGATGTTGGTCCGATCAAAGTGCCGGAGCATCTGTCGGACGAGCAGGTATTGTTCTTGTCTGACATTTTCCCGACCGGCTATATGGGCGCGGAGATGTGCAACATCAAACCGGGTGACACGATCGCGATCTGGGGTTGTGGTCCGGTGGGACAGTTTTCGATTCGCAGTGCGTTTCTGCTGGGCGCGGAACGGGTGATTGCGATCGATGAAGTTCCCGAACGCTTGCAGATGGCCGAGCAGGGCGGTGCGGAAACAATCAACTTCCGCGAGCAGAACGTGTACGAAGTGTTGATGGACATGACGGGCGGCCGCGGTCCGGACTCGTGCATCGACGACGTCGGCATGGAGGCACACGCGCCGATAGCGATTCAGGCTTACGACCGCATGAAACAGGCGATGATGATGGAAACAGATCGTCCGCACGCGTTGCGCGAAGCGATCATGTGTTGCCGTAACGGCGGCACGATTTCAATCATCGGCGTCTACGGTGGATTCGTCGACAAGTTTCCGATTGGCTCAGTGATGCAGCGTTCGCTCACGATCAAGACAGGTCAGGCGCACGTGCAACGCTATCTGAAACCACTGTTGGAGATGATCGAGAACGGCGACATCGATCCGAGCTTCGTGGTGACTCACATCATGAGTCTCGACGATGCTCCCAAAGCGTACGAGTTGTTCAAGAAGAAAGAGGACGGCTGTATCAAGGTCGTTCTCAAACCCGGAATGAACGGTAGCAGCGAGACCATTCACTAACGAAAACAAAAACCATCCACAGATTTCGCAGAGTCTCTGTGAAATCTGTGGATGGTCTTATCTCAAACTCCTGCGCTGTCCAGTACACATTCTGACAACCACGTGCGAACGTTGAGTAAGTGTCGTTCCTCGTCCGCAAGTGCTGCTTCAAACTCGGTCTTCATTTCGTCGTAGCCGAGATTGTCCGCCAGCTTGATCAGCAACTCCCATCCGGCGTTGTCAGTTAGTTCCGCGGTCAACATTGCCGAAAGACAATGGGTCATCGAACTTCTCGGATCTGTCAGCACCTGCAAAAGACCCATTGAGGCAACGCCCGTGACGTCCGCGCACGGACTCTGCACTGTCGGATCGGCGCCCAAACCGGCGATCGTGTCGTTGAGCAGCAGGAAGTGGTCCAACTCTTCGCGTCCGATCTGTTCGATCTCTTCAAGTGTCGGACCCGGCGCGGCTTCACCGAGCATCTCACACTTGTTTAGCAACGCTTCATAGAGACGCGTTCCCGTGCGCTCGAACGCGAGTCGCTCGCTGAGTTTGTCCAACAACACGGCCATTCCCACTTCTTCTTCATCCGCTTCGCCCTCTTCAGACGCGGGCACCAGCGGCATCGACCCGATCGGAAAACCTTCCGTGATGTACTCGCCGCGAGATTCAGCGATTTCTTCGGCGTTACCTTCGGAACTCGGAGCCGCGCTGGTCGCTCCCTCGATCAACTCTTCGGCAAGCTCGGGCGACGTTTGGATGCCCGTGCGATTCCCTGTCATTTGTGCTGCTGTACCCCTTGTGCTCATGCTGATGCTCCTTTAGCGAACACGCTCTTCTTTTCAAGCAATTCTGTTCCCGGCGTCCAGTTGTAACCGGCCGCAACTATCTCCGAAGGCGAACCTTCCGAGTTCATCTGTTCGCGATAGGCGATCGACTTCGGCGCGCGATCCGATTCTTCATCTTTGTAGATGAACTCGGTTCCGGCTGCGCGCAAATCGACTTCCGCGTTCAGCGTCTCGCGTACAAACTGACGGTGACTCTCGTACTCGATCGGTTCCGGCAGCATTTGCGGCAGCAGTTCGGCCGGATCGCGTTTTTCAAACTTCTTCATCAGGTCCATGACCAGGTGCAGGTGTCCGAGTTCGTAGTTGCAGCAGCGTTCCCAAATCTGCCTGATGCGTGGATTTGTTTCGTACGTCATGCAACCGAAGTAGTTGTAAACCTCCATTGCTTCGTGCAGCAGCCACTTCTCGAGCGGCGTTTCATTGGGATCGAGCAGCGATTCATACTGTGTGGTGTGCTGTTCTTCGATCGACGCGATCTCGGCGTAAAGCTGGCGCGCGATGGGATCGGCAAACATCGGACCGATGGTCATGTAGTAGTCGTGCGTTTGATTCTCCGCAGCGGTGATCGTAAGGGCGTGAAGTTTCGTGAGTGGATCAGCGGTGGTAGCGTCGTAGTGATTGCGTAGGTCGTCTTCGGGCGCGCGGTGTTCGACCATCGTGGGGCGCCCGGGCATGATGTCGGAATAATTCTGAATGATGTTATTGGCGTCGGCGCCCATGATGCGATCCATGAGGGCGGAGAAGCGATACAAGTGGTCGAAGTCTTCGAGTAAGCCGAAGCGATAGACCTGCGCGAGGTATTCGTCTGGTTC
>DATNJO010000353.1:0-2319 GCA_035603895.1 Pyrinomonadaceae bacterium | reverse complement strand
GGGCTGCGCTTGCGGGTGTTGTAGCCGGTCGAGCGTTGGGAGCGAGCAGTAATTCACAACAACCCAGCGGAAACGAAATTGCTGTCCCGGCCGGCGGCCTCGTCTTTAGATCTAAAGAAGGGAAGGTCGTCGCCAAAATGGACACCGACGAAGGCGGCGGGTTCCTGGTCATCTACAACTCGGCGGAAAAACCCGTCGTTACGATGGGTGGATCGTCTTACGGTGGCGGCGCGCTTGTCGGGCTAAGTTCCGGCAAGGGCGCCGGCGCCGCCCTTCAACTCAGCGCCACCGAGGATGGCGGACGCGTGAGTCTCATCGGTAAGCACGGCAAGCAGGTTGTCCTGCTTGGCTCGGGAGACGAGGGTGGCGAGATCGAAGTTAGTGAAGGAAGCGGCAGAGTTGTATGGTCCGCCCCGCCGGTATCAAAACGGTAAGCTTCGCTGAAGTCCTAAGTCCATATCAGAAACCCACCAACGGAGTTGGTGGTACTTCAGACTTGACCTATCCAGCAGTAGGCGGGATATGAAAGTACCACCAACTTCGTTGGTGGGTTCTGATACCGCAACTAAATTTCGTTGGTGGGTTTCTGATACCGCAACTAAATTTCGGTGCTGGAGTTTCTGATACCTAGCCGCCTCTACGCGACAAAAGGCAAACAGAAGGCGATCATTTCGAGCAGAACACTGTATTGACAGGGTCTGACGTGCAGCGTAGTATCCGACTCGGGTGGTCAAAAGTGGTCGGAAGTGGGTCCAACCTCGTAGCAACACCGATCATTAGCAACACTTTTCCTATAAGGCCACCCACCAAAGCTCTCTCGTCAGGCTGATGAAATATGCTGCGAGGAAACTACACGGCGCGGATAGATGTCAAAGGTCGTCTCAAAGTGCCGACCGAATTCCGGCGCCTGATGGAAGAGAAGCACGGCAAAGAGTTTTATATCACGAGTCTGAACGGTGATTGCGTGCGGATTTATCCGCTGCCGGAGTGGGAGTCGATCGAACAAAGACTTTCACTGCTGCCCTCGATGGACCCGGCACGCCGGAAGTTCCTTGATAGAACGAACTATTACGGTCAGCAGGCGACACTGGATAACCAGGGACGCGTGCTGATTCACCCGTTGCTTCGTAAGAGCGCGGAAGTAATTGGCGATGTGGCCGTGCTCGGGTATCTGACGTATTTGGAAGTTTGGGAACTCGACAAGTTCCGAGCCCGCATGCTTGCCGATCCATATACGGAAGAGGACGAAGCTGCAATTGCTCGGCTTGGGATTTAGAGCTTTGAACTTGGTACTTTGTACTTTGTGAAGAAGGCAAAGCGCAAAGAACAAAGAGCAAAGCACAAAGCTCAACAGGTCTTTGAACGAGATCACGGGGCGGTGGTGACGGCTGCGCCATTGGGGGGCATTGGCGCGCCCCATCGCCCCGTGCTGCTAAAAGAGACTCTGAAATTCCTCGTTCCTGAACGAGGAGGTCTCTTTGTTGACTGCACGGTTGGCCTTGGCGGACACAGCGAAGCGATTCTGAATTCCTCCGAGCGTACTCGTGTCGTCGGGATGGACCTCGACCCGGCGGCTCTCGCTTACTCGCAACAGCGACTCGCTTCGTTTGGCAATAGATTTCGCGCTTACCAAGCCAACTTTCGCGAACTGGCAGACGTGTTGAGCCGCGCAGGCGAACGCGATCCCGACGGGATTCTCGTAGACCTCGGCGTTTCTTCCCTCCAGTTCGATTCCCCCGAACGCGGTTTCAGTTTTCGGTTCGACGCTCCGTTGGACATGCGCATGGACCCAACGAGCGGCGCTACCGCAGCCGATCTTCTTCAGCAACTTCCTGAATCGGAAATTGCCAGAATCATTTTTGAATTCGGCGAAGAGCGATTCTCCCGGCGCATTGCTCGTCGCATCGTCGAAAGACGTGAACAAGGGACGCCGGTAACGACCACTAAAGAGCTGGCCGATCTCGTCGCGTCGGCTGTTGGTGGTGGTAAACGGCACCAGATTCATCCGGCGACGCGCACGTTTCAGGCGTTGCGCATCGCCGTTAATAACGAGCTTGAAGGGTTAGGTAGTTTTGTTGAATTAGCAGTCGATCTTTTAGCACCCGATGGCCGCTTTGTGGGAATCAGTTTCCACTCGCTCGAGGATCGGATCCTCAAGCAGGAATTGCGACGGCTGTCGGGTCACTGTCAATGTCCGCCACGTTTGCCGGTTTGTTCGTGCGGGGCGCGAGAAGTGGTTGAAGTTTTGACTCGCCGTCCGGTGGCGCCAGACGCTCGTGAGATTGAAGAGAATCCACGAGCACGCAGCGCCAAACTACG
>DATNJO010000352.1:0-2146 GCA_035603895.1 Pyrinomonadaceae bacterium | reverse complement strand
TATTCCTGGTACGGCGGAATTTGAGAAGGTGCGTATTATGGCAACGACTAAATCAGGCTTGAAGATCGCCACGATTGAACTTGAACACGATGGCGTGCGCCAAACGTTGGCCCACGAGCATTCGTGGCTGGTGCGTTTCACGCATTGGCTAAACGCCATCTCGCTGGTAGTGATGACAATGAGCGGCCTGCAAATCTACATGGCCTTTCCCAGCTTTGGCGCCAAGATTCCACAAGAGAATTTTTTGCATTTCCCGGAAGCGATGCGACTCGGCGGCTGGTTGGGTGGCGCCTTGCAATGGCATCTGACCTTTGCGTGGATGTTCACGCTGACCGGTGTCGCGTATGTGTTGTATCTGATCGTCAGTGGGAAGTGGCAGAAAGTGATTCTGCGACCCCGGGAACTTCGCGGCGTATGGCCGATGGTCCGCCACTATTTCCTGTTCAAACCGAAGCCGTTACAACTCGAGCCGTACAACCCGCTCCAGAAACTAGCTTACACCTCGACGATTGTTTTTGGCGTCGTTGCGGTCATCACCGGCTTGCTGCTTTTTCAGCCGACGCAGTTCGCGTTGCCGGTCAAGCTGTTGGGAGGTTTTGGAATGATCCGCATCTATCATTTCGCAACGATGATCGGATTTCTCTCATTCGTGCCGGGCCATCTGTTGATGGTGGCCCTGCACGGTTGGTCCAATTTCTATTCGATGTTGACCGGCTGGAAACGTGAACCTGATTACCTGACCAAAGACTTATAGACGGCAATTCCCCAAAAATTAATGTCGGGCGGCAAGCTGTTCCAGTGGTCGAACGCGTGCGAATCATCAGCTTTGTAACGCAACTTGTAGTTTCCCGCGGGCAGCGTGATTTGCACATCAACTTTCCTGTTCTTACCCGCACCACCTGCATGTGCAGTCCTGGACTCTTGCATCTCCCACACCCGCGACCCTTTGTCGTCTTCAATCCAGCCGTAGTCAAACATCTCACCGGGCTGACCTTCGCCGATAGCGAAAATACGCACGTCCTGACTACTCGCCAGACTAAACGCCACACTCTTATCTTCCTTGTCCAGCACTTGAACGATCTGCGCAATAACTGGCAGCTTCACCAGATCGTCGGGCATCGGCTTGGAATAGAGTTCCCCATACATTTTCATCAACGGCGTGCTATCGGCAGCGCGTCCCACGCTTTGATCGATCCTGACCTTTGTAACCAGGTCTGTCCGGTAGATATCGGCGTAGGGTTTTGCCGCTACAGCGTTGAGCTCATTTTTCAATTCCGTGACCGGAGCGTTCCAACTAATCTCGCGAATGCTTTCTCCGAACTTCTCCGGAAAGACGAACGTCTTCAAAAAAGCCATCCCCACCGGCGAGCTTAGCGCATTCCCCGCGCCGAGATCCGTCGGACGGCTGAGATTGTCAGAGTTCGCCATTATGATGAACGTAATATTTTGCTCGGGCACTTTTAAAATAAAAGACGAGTTGCCGGTCCAGTAGCCGTAATGCCAGAGCAGTTTCGTGCCCTTGTAGTTCGTCGTAAACCAACCCAAGCCGTAGGGAAGTGACTCACCTTTGGTTGAGACAGCGGGGGTGAAAGCGAGTTGTTGAGTTTCTTTCGTAAGAAACTTGTTCTGATCGATCGCGATGTCGTACTTCGCCATATCAAGAACGGTTGATATCAATCCGGCGGAAGTGCTGAACCCCTGCGGGTAACTAATCTTCGTGATCTTAAATTCGCGATCGAGCGCGTATGGTTGAGCGAGTATCTTTACGACCGTGTCGAACCTTTGCTGGTGCTTTTCCGTGATCATCGCTCTGCCCAATGGCGACTGGTGCGCATGGACCAGCTTCCAGGCCCCGTCTTGTTTGTTCCAGAAGTATGAACTCCTCCACGGACCTTCGGTGCGCGACGTCCCATCGGGAGACGTGATGTTTGTGCTGGCAAAAAAGGTTGTGATAGCACTGTCGCCGTAAACTGCCGCCTCGAGGTTGTTGACCTCGATCTTCACTTTGAAACCAGCCTGAAAGGCTTGCTTCAACGCAGACGCATCAACAAAAGAAATTAAGAAACCACCCTCGCCTTGAAAGCGGTTTTGCTGTGGCGCGAGTCGCTGCTGAATCTGATCAACGTTGCTGGAATTGAAGCCCGCA
>DATNJO010000351.1:0-2592 GCA_035603895.1 Pyrinomonadaceae bacterium | reverse complement strand
TGGAGAGTTGTACATCGGCGGGGCTAACCTCGCTCGTGGTTACCTGAACCGGCCGGGCCTGACAGCGGAACGGTTCATCCCAAATCCTTTCTCCACGAGTGGTCAGCGTCTGTACCGCACGGGCGATCTGGTGCGGTATCTGGACGACAGCCGTTTGGAATTCCTGGGCCGCAAAGACTCTCAGGTGAAACTGCGCGGGTTCCGCATCGAGCTGGGAGAGATCGAAGCAGTGCTGGGGCAACACGAGAGTGTGAGCGCTTGCGTGGTGATGGTGCGGCAAGATCCGTTCGGTGAACAGAGAGTTGTTGCCTACGTCGTGCCGAGAGAAGAGCAGACTATCGCGGCCGCAGAGTTGCGAAACTACTTAAGGGAGCGGCTGCCGGTCTACATGATTCCGACGACTTTCGTCACCCTGGAAGCCTTGCCGGTGCTGAGCAGCGGCAAACTTGATCGGAAAGCGTTGCCGGCGCCTGAGGACTTGAGTGGAACGGCAGAGCGCGAGTATGTAGCGCCGCGCACGCCGGTCGAAGAGATGCTGGCCGGCATCTTCGCAGAGGTGCTCAAGATCGACCGCGTCAGTGCCGACGACAACTTCTTCGACCTCGGCGGGCATTCTTTGCTCGCAACGCGTGTCGTGTCGCGTATCAACGAGGCATATCCCCAGGCCGTGTCGCTGCGACATATTTTTGAGAAACCAACGCTCGCGGAAATTGCTCTCCTCATCGAGCAAACGCAGGCAGTGAAATCCGATCCCCCGACGTTGATTACAGCGCAACCGCGAAGGCGAAAAGATCGCGCGGGTCTCCTCGAGAACCTGGTCCAACTCTCCGATCAAGAAGCGAGAGAAATCCTTACCCAAAGAAAACAATCGATCAATTAAAGAGACGCTGCTCGTCCGTACGTGTGCGTTCTGTGGTGGTTTAGCGAAACACCGTGGAGATCTCGATGGCACCAGCCGGAGCACGGAATCGAAGAAGATCAATGAGCATAGCAAAGAATAATTTTGGGGAGCTCTCAGCGGATAAACGCGAGCTGCTCGAGTTGCTGCTTCAAGACGGCGAGGTCGACAATACCTTTCCCGTTTCTTTTTCACAGCAGCGTCTGTGGTTTCTCGATCAGTTGGAGCCGGGCAATCCCTTCTACAACCTCTCCACAGTCTTGCAGTTGAAGGGACACCTCACAGTCGAGGCGCTGGAAAAAGCGATCAACGAAGTCGTGCGCCGGCATGAAATCATGCGGACCAGTTTCCGCATAGTCGACGGTCAAGTCGTGCAGGTGATCGCCGACGAGCTCGAGATCCAACTTCCGATTCGTGATCTCTCGACGTTGCCGGAGTCGCTCCGGCAGGCCGAAGTCGAGCGACTTGCGGCTCTCGACGCCAGTCTTCCCTTTGACCTGACTCAGGCGCCACTGACGCGTCTCTCGTTGCTTCGCGTCAGTGCGGAAGAGCACGTGTTGTTGTGCACGCTGCACCACATCATCTCGGACGGTTGGTCCACGGGAGTTTTGGTGCGCGAAGTAGCGGTGCTCTACGAAGCATTCAGCACTGGCAGAGCAGTCACGCTGCCGGAGTTAACTGTGCAGTATGCCGATTATTCGGTGTGGCAGCGCGAGTGGGCGCGAGGAGTGGAGTTCGGAGAACAACTCGCTTATTGGAAGCAACAGTTGGCAGATGCGCCGGCAGTGTTTGAGTTGCCGTCCGACCGACCGCGACCCGCAGTTCAGAGCTTCGCCGGCGCTCGGCATCATTTCAACTTGAGCCCTGACTTGAGTGCACAACTGACTGCTTTGAGTCGACGCGAAGGCGGCACGCTGTTCATGACGTTATTGGCAGCGTTTCAGACGCTGCTCCATCGCTACACGAACCAAAGCGACATCGTAGTAGGCACACCGATCGCGAATCGTAACCGTGCTGAGACCGAAGCGCTGATCGGGTTCTTCGTAAACACTCTCGCGATGCGTACAGACCTCTCGGGCGATCCCACATTCCGAGATTTGCTCGCGCGAGTCAGGGAAACGAGTTTGGGCGCGTACGCGCACCAGGACATGCCGTTTGAAAGGCTGGTGGAAGAGTTACAACCGGAAAGAAGTCTGAGTCACTCACCACTCTTTCAGGTGATGTTCATCCTGCAAAACACGGGTGAACGAACGCTCAAGCTGACAGGTCTAGACGTAACCGAGGTAGCAACAGATTCGCAAACCGCAAAATTCGATTTGACGTTGACGGTCGAAGAGACTGCGGGCGTATTAGGCGGCACGCTCGAATACAAAACGGACTTGTTTGATGCTTCGACGATCAGCCGGATGGCGGAGCATTTTCAAGTCTTACTTCAGAGCATTGTCAACGACCCGCAACAGCGGCTGTCGCAGCTCTCGATCCTGCCTGAGCAAGAGCATCGACTCGTTGTCCATACATGGAACGACTCCGCGCGCGATTACCCGACGAGCGACGGAGTCCATCAACTGTTTGAATCTCAAGTAGAGCGTACGCCCGGCGCGATCGCCGTGCGTTGCGAAGGCCGGCAGTTAACGTACAGCGAGTTGAACTCGAGCGCCAATCAGTTGGCCCATCGCCTGCGGGACTTGGGTGTG
>DATNJO010000350.1:0-9653 GCA_035603895.1 Pyrinomonadaceae bacterium | reverse complement strand
CACGGTGCTAGTGACGCCGACCGGCGCAGTGAATATGACCGCCGGCGTACCAGCCACACTCGAGGAAATCTACGCACTCATTAAGCAGCGCGCGCTGAGCGTCAATAAATGAAAGCAAAATCTTTTTGTGCCTCTTGTGGCCGATAGATCCACGCGTTTGAGCTCGCAACGCTGTTGCCGTGGTAACCACCGAGGATCAGAACTTGTCCATTTCGTAAGCGTGTTGCAGTCGCAAACAAGCGCGGCGTTTCCATGTCGCCCGTCGCGTAGGAGAACGAGTTTCGCGAAGGATCGAAGACTTCTGCGCGATTGGCGCCACCCGCAACCAAAACTTTCCCATTACTCAATAGCACCGCCGTGCCCTGAAGCTTGTAGCGTGGCGAGTTCATGTTTCCGGTAGCGGTAAACTCGTTGCGTGCGGGATCGTAAATCTCAGCGCTCGCGTATGCCCCTTGACCGTCACGTTTATCCGAGCCTCCCGCGATGAGTACGCGCCCGTCAGCGAGTAGCACCGCTTCATGCTTGTGACGCACTCGCGTCATGTCTGTAGCCTGAGTGAATCTGCCCGCCGCTGGATCGTAGATTTCCGCTGATGAATAAATCGTAATTGCTGGACGCCGGTCGCGGTGGCCACCGGCGATCAGGACCTTGCCGTTGTCGAGCAGCGTTGCTGTGTGCGACTCACGCGCAGCGAGCATGTCGCCCGTGCGAGTAAAGGTGTTAGCGACAGGATCGTAGATTTCCGCACTCGCCAGAAATGTCCATCCGGTGCCGACGCCACCCGCAAGAAGAACTTTTCCGTTTTGCAGGAGAGTCGCCACGTGCCCGCTTCGTGGTGCGGTCATTGTGCTGGTTGGTGCGAAACTGTTCGTTGCCGGATCGTACAGTTCGGCGCTTGCGAGATAGTTTCCGTTGTAACCGCCGGCAATCAGAACTTTACCGTTCGAAAGCAGCGTCGCGGTGTGGCCCGCGCGAGCGACGCTCAGGTTGGCGGAAGCTTTAAAGGTTTCTGTTTCTGGGTCGAAAACTTCCGTGCTCTGAAGATTATTTCCGTTCTCGAATCCGCCTGCTATCAGAACTTTGCCGTCGGGCAGCAAGGTTGCCGTGTGCGCTGCACGGCGTGTGGTCATGTTACGAGCAGGAGTTACAGCGCCGATTGTTTGGCAGCCTTGTGCCACCGTGACAAATGCGATCAAGGTAATCGTAAGCATTATTGTGCGGTAAGTAGTCTTCATAACGTCCTCAATTGCTTGGACGTAGCGAAACTCGCGTTTCTTCCGGAATTTCGAAAATAGTTTGTTTCAAAAGCGTCGCGCGTGGTGTTAACTCAACGTAAAAGTTTGCTCGCAGTTAACCTTAGTCTCAATTCCAATCAGACACAGGAGAGTCAATCATGAGAAAAGTGACCCTTATCGTCCTACTCACGTTGCTGCTGCAAATCACGAATGGCTCTCTGCTGGTTCGCGCGCAAAAGCGAACAACGGCCGTAACCGCCGAACTGAAACAGTTTGACGACTTCGTCGCACGCCAGATGAAGTTCGATAAAACACCCGGACTGACGATCGGTTTTATTAAAGACGGCGACGTTTGGGTTAAGGGGTACGGGTTCGCCGATCTCGAAAACAAACTGCCTGCCAAACCCGAGTCGGCCTACCGGCTTGCGTCAGTGTCGAAGTCAATGACTGCGCTCGCGATCATGCAATTAGTCGAGAAGAAGCAGATCGATCTCGACGCGGAAGTGCAAACTTACGTTTCCTACTTTCCAAAAAAACAGTGGCCCGTCACGGTTCGCCAAGTGCTGGGCCATATCGGCGGCATCAGCCACTACAAAAACGACGAAAAAGAAGGACATATCAAGGAGCACAAGTCGACACGCGAAGCCATCGCGATCTTTCAGGACTTCGATCTCGTTGCCGAACCCGGCACGCGCTACAACTACTCGAGCTACGGCTACAACCTGCTCGCCGCGATCGTCGAAGCGGCTTCCGGTATGTCGTTCGGCGATTACATGAAGCAGAACGTTTGGGGTCCGGCAGGAATGAGTGACACGCGATTGGACGATCCCACCGACGTGATTCCCAATCGTGTTCGTGGCTATCGTTTAATAAACGGCCAGATCAAGAACTCGGAATTCGTCGATATCAGCAGTCGATTTGGCGGCGGCGGAACGCGTTCGACCGTTCCCGATCTGTTGAAGTACGCCACGAGCATTATGGAAGGACGGTTGCTGAGCAGCGAAGGAATGATCGCGGCGACGACTTCGATGGCGACGCGCGATGGACGTCTGACAAATTACGCAATGGGTTGGGACACGACGCCGTTCCAGGGACGCTACATCATCACGCACTCCGGCGGACAGCAGGAAACGGTAACGCTGCTCTACGTTCTACCGGCGCGTAAGCTTGCCATGGCGATCGCCATGAACTTCGAAAATGGCGATCCTGGCGTTTACCTCGATCGTCTGTTCCAGATCGTGACCGGCACGCCGTTGCTAGCGCCGCTCTACTCGGTAGATCGCGCAAAGGCCCCACTGATTAATGCTATCAACAACACGTTCAACTACGGTCTGGCTTATTACGAGCACTTCGGTAAACCGATGACGACTGACGCGAACGAACTGTCCAAGGCGTTCGCTTACTTCAACGAGAGCGTGGACCTCAACAAGATCAAGGCAAATCCACAGGAAGCAGCGAAGAGGAATCGTGACGGCGTTCATCCAGTTGCGCAACAAGCGTTCACCAAGGCCGGTTCGTACATGGCCGCGAAACTTGCTGAGAAACATGGCGCGGCAAAGCTCGATTCTTATGCGGCGCTCGGCGGCCTCGCTTTTCTCGAAGACTACCTCGCGCTCACAAACACCGCCAAAGATCTCCAGGGCAGTGACGAACTGAAAGCGACCGTTGCGGCACTCGCTAGCGATCTGCGCAAGACCAACACGGCTTATGTCCGCAATCTCGCGCTTACAACGGACACGGATCTCGATCTCGTCGGCAAGAACCTGCGCGCGTCCTTTCAAGGCGCGACTATCTATCCAAACGTGGTTGATAGTCTGTTTGCATTGACGCGCCAGTCGATCCTGAACAGGGATTCGGCGCGAGCGTTAAAAGCGTCGCGGCTGGCGGTTGATCTGTATCCCGAATCGCATGGCGCGGTTCTGGGCAACGGACTCGTGCTGGTTTTGAGCGGCGACGCTGCGGGCGGTCAGGAAAAATTGCGTAAAGCAGCTTCGCTCAATGCAAATGGTCTGGCCGGCGCCAGCGGCCTCAACAGCATCGCGTATCAGATCGGTAATGCCGGCATGATTGACGAGGCTTTGGCCCTGTTGCGAACCGCCATCGAGATGTATCCGAAAGAAGCGAATCTTTACGACAGTGTGGGCGAGTTTCAATTGAAGAAGGGTGATAAGACGAAAGCACTCGAGTCGTATCAGAAGGCGCTGGCGATCGATCCTGACTTTTCGAACGCAGCTGCCGCCCGCGAAATCGTGAAGAAGTTAAGCGAGGAAACAGCGCAGAAGAACTAATGCACTGGAGGTGCTTCTTGTGGCTAACGCTCTTCGCCGGGATGATAGGCGGCTTCGAGGTTCGCGCGGATCTCGTCGAGTGTGAGCCACGCTGGTTTGAACTCACCGCGTACGTAGAGCGCGGACTGGTCCATGAAGTGTTTACTTTTCGGATTGCCGCTGGCGCCGAAGGTGTGGACCGAAAGTGCACGAACTTTCGGCGCAAACTCGACGACGCTGATGTACGTTCCACCAGCAACACCGTAACGGCGTTTCTGCCCGGGCATCGGCGCCGCGTAAAGCGTGAAGACAGCGCCATCATTGCCGTTCACACCGCTGACAGCGATACTCGGGTTGGAGTCCCGAAACTCCTCACCTTTGCTTTCGTCTATACGTTGCAGCCGGGAGAGTTCGCCCCACGCGACTTTCCATGTTCCGAAATCACGTTGCAGCGTGTTGATTACTTCGGTCAGTGCTGCGACCGGATCTTCCTCTTTATTTCTCAACACGCGGTCGTGCCAGAGACTGAAGAGAGTCATAGCTACTGAGTCGTTCGTGCTGAGCTGATTCCAGCGACGGAGTTCGTCATACGCTTCCTGTACTCGTGGGTCGAGACCCGGAGGACCGATTGTCGCAATAAGCAGGTTGAGTTTTGCAAACAACTCCGGCAAGCGCTTGCCGGCGTTCATCACGCGCGTGTCAAACGCAACTCGTGTCCATTCATCAAACGTGAACTTCGGTTTACTCGCCAGAATCTCCCGCGAGATCGCACCGCGAGGATTGTCGCCTTCCTGGACCATGTACTTCGGAAACTGGTTCGGATCGGGATTGCCTTCGCTGGTCAGCAGAAACGGAGTGGTATTGCAGTTTTGCATCCAACCGGTTTTCGGATTTGTTAGTTGCGGCAACTCGTCGATCGTGTGATAACCCTGCCATTCGGTAGCCGGGTCGCTGCCGTCCACTGGCTTGGTCCAATCGAACCGCGGATCGCGCTTTGGCACCGCGCCGTTGTAGAGATACCACGTGCTTCCCTGACGATCGGCATACATCACGTTACCGAAGAGCATATTCAGCGGCGTCATCGCACGTTTGAGCGCCGCGAGCGAGGTGGCGCGCGTCATGTCGTACCACTCGCGCAACCACCCGTCGGATTCAAACTTGGCCATTCGTAGCGCGAGCATTTTGCCGTCGCGCATGCCCAGGATCGGCCCGTGATGCGTTTTGCGCATTGTGAACTTGCGCGTTTCGAGGCCGTTCGCCGTCTTCACTCGTATCTCTTCGACGTGTTCTGTGGCCGTTCGGTAGCCGTTGCCGTACTTGTACGCGAGTGGACGAGCCGGATCGTCGAACGTTTCGAGATACACGTCAGCCAGATCCGCGGCGTTGTCGGTGCTCACCCAGCCGCCGTTTTCGTTATGTCCGACGTACGGCAGCGGAAAACCAAAGCGCGTGTATCCGGTGAAGTTCCAACCCTCGTCACTGTGAACGTGACCTTCGTAAACCTGACCGGGACCAAAGAACGGCAGGTGCGGATTGATGAAAAGCATCGCGTGACCGGTCGCGCTTTTGGATGGACCAATGACCCAGCCATTCGAACCAGTGTGTTCTTTTAGATCGTTTTCGATCGCGGCGGTTTGCAAGCCGATGCGTCTGAGACTTCGATCGCGCGCGAAACCGTTCTGAAAATAGTTGTAACGAATGAAAGCCAGTGTGTACCACGGTTCGATCTTCGTGAGCAGTCGGGGGCGAACTTCCGGATGGCGTGCGAGATAGTAGTTGAAGCCCGCGGCAAAGCCGTCGCACAACGAACGCATCTTCGGATCGAGGCGCGAGTATTCTTCACGCGCTAACCGCGGAATTTCGAGTGCGCGATTGAGTCGATCTTCATCGAGAGACTTTTCGCCATACAACTCGGAAGCCCGGCCGAGTGCGAGAATGAAATTCTCCTCCACGCGCCAGAAGTTGTCCTCCGCTTGCGCGTAAGCGAAACCGAAAACAGTGCTTGCGTCGGTGCGGCCGAAAACGTGCGGAACGCCGTAAGTATCGCGATAGATCGTGACGGAGCGCGCGAGTCTCGCGGATGGGTCGTTGCTGGTGGAACTCTTTTGAAAACCCACAACTCTATTCGCCTGAGTGAAGAGCAAAGCCGCAACAACGATCAGTAAAAGCCCAGTTGGTTTGCAGCGTAGTGAAGTGTGCATATTGTTTGGCCAGCGGCAGGGATTTTAGCAGAGATCAGTCTTGCTATTTCAAAAAACCGGGCGTATCGTGAGCAGACTCTCCCCGCACAACGTCCTCCCAAAGCAGACACTTCGGTTCACCCAGTTGTACCTCCCTAAAACTTTGCCCGAAATAAGGAGTCAGCATGATCAGAACTCTAGCGCTTGGTTTTGTACTCGTAATCACGCAGGTCGGGCCGGGAGTCATGATGACATTAACTGTGCCACTGCGTCAGATGCGGCCTTTTCCGGCCGTCCTCGCAACTCTCGGTGTCGCGCCAGTGCCGACGGATTTCACCCCCGCGGACTCTGCGGCATTTGCGACCGCAATCACCAACTCAACCGGCGGCGATACCATCACACTCACCGCAGGTCAAACCTACACTGGTCCATTCACGTTGAAGAGTGGTCTGAGTTCCATCGTCACCATCCGTTCATCGGCTCATGCATCACTGCCTGCAAACGGACAGCGAGTGCAAAGCAGCGATCGCTCAAACATGGCGATCGTCGTTTGCAGCAATTCGGCCAATCAACCATGCTTCTCAACTACCGGCAACGACGCTGATAACTGGCGTCTCACGGGCCTCGACATGCGACAGGCCAATGGCGTCGGCAACAGCGGGGCGATGGTTAAGACCGGAAACGAGTCGGAAACCACCTCAGCAAATACTCCAAACAATATCGAGATCGATCATTGCTGGATTGAAGCGACGCAGGCCGGCACAGTGCGCGGGATCTTCGTCAATGGCCGCAATATCAACATCCACGATAACTACATCAGTGGATTTCGAAACTCAGGACAGGAGTGTCAGGCGATCCTGCTGGCTGGCGGTCCTGGACCAGTGACGATCGACAACAACTACATGATGTCGCTCGGCGAAGTGTTTATGAGTGGTGGCCTCACAGTCGGCATCCTTCCTGGAGACCTGACGTTTACACGCAACTACCTCGAGGCGCCGCAGAAGTACAACCCGTGGAACCCATCGGTGTTCGACACGAACGACGTGCAGGGATCGACGAATCTCGGGTGTTCGCTAACCTCGAGCGGTACGACGGTCACTTGTTCCGGTCACGGTCAGGGTGTCGTGCCGAATACGACGATACGAGTGCTGAAACTAACCTCCGGGCCGCAGTCCGGCGAGATGCGTACCGTTTCCAGCGCTCCGACGTCGAGCACCCTGACGATCGAAACGCCGTTCAGTGCTAATCAGGGCGGTGTTTCAGCCACGCTCTACACACCGTTCACCGGTCACAAGAACAATTTCGAGTTGAAGTTTCTGGAGGGAACTACAAACCTGATCGAGGGGAATGTTTTTGATGGAACTTGGGTGATGGGCCAGGACGGCACGGGCCTCGTGGTTACGATTCGCACAGAGAATAACGCGTTAACCACTGCAACCATCAAGAACACTACGTTTCAGTACAACTGGTTCAGGCGTCTGAACGGGTTCGTAAAGTATCTTTCACCTGACGACTTCAACGGTGGCTCAGGTTTACCGATGGAGGATGTTGTGCTCCGGCACAATTTGATCGAACCGACGTACCAATTCTCCGGGCCGGGACTGCAATCAGGCAGCCCGTCAAACGCACCGCGGGTCGCACTGTTCAATGGCGCCTCATCGCCGACGCTCGGCACGGGTATCTGGTTCCAGCACAACACGGTCTACTCGGCCAAAAACGTGTCAACCGTGAACGCCTTCGTCGGTAATACAGGTGGCGACTGGATCGATTTCAAGCTCGAAGATAATCTCTTCGCCATCGACAGTTCCTTTGGCGGCATCTTCGGTGAAGGCGCAACCGGAACAGGAACCACGGCACTGAACAACTGGTGCAATGGCGCCGGGAATTACAGTGCCCTCAACAATACGTTTCAGAACCAAAACACCAGCGGTTATCCAACTGGATCGTTTTCTGAAACGAGTGCGGCGAACTTCGGCTTCAACGACGTTGCGAATCTCGACTTCAAACTGACGAGCGGTTTGTATCGCGCCGGACAGGCGCGCGAAGCGTCTGACAACACCGATCGCGGCGCTGACATCACCACGCTTTCAACGAAGATCGGCGCGGACAGTGATGCTTATGCCACTGCGACGATCAGCACCATTACCGGGATATGGAGCACTGGAACACTGTTAGCAAAGGCCGGTTCGTTCGCTGGAACGGGCAGCACGGGCAATCAGTCAGTTACGGGCGTAGGTTTTCAGCCAAAGGTGGTGTTGTTCCGTTACAACATGTCCGCGGTTGATACCTCGCAGGCAGACGCCATTATCGGTTTTGGCGTCGGCGTTTCGTCCAGCGATCGCAGAGTGTCGGGCAATTACGCGACCGACAATCTCAGTACATCCGCAAACGCGGCGTGGAACCAAAGTACGTACTGCATCTACACGCCTGGTGGTGGCAGCCGCGCCGATCTGGTCTCGCTGGACTCGGACGGTTTCACGATCAACTGGGTGACATCCAGCCAAATGTCAGTGCAGTATCTTGCGCTTGGCGGAGATGCGATCACGCACGTCAAAACCGGTTCCGCTGCGGCAAAGACTTCTACTGGAAACGAGTCGTATACGGGCTTAGGTTTTCAGCCGACGGCTTTGATTGTATGGGCCGGGAAGTTTTCCACTACACCGCTGGATCAATCTACAAACGGCAGTGGATTGTTCGGGTTTGCGACCAGATCCAGTGAACGCGGGTTCGTCGCCTGGCGCAACCAGAACGGCAGCAATCCGCAAGTCGCTAAACACCGGCAATCGACGCAACGCCTCATGAGTACGACGACGAACTTTACCGAAGCCGACTTCGTCTCGTTTGATTCAGATGGGTTTACCTTGAACTTTACAACTGCGGGAGGAAGTGCCGACGTCTTTTACTACCTTGCGCTGCGCGGTCCACAGGTGAAGGTCAGTTCGTTCAACCAAGCGACGTCGACCGGAAATCAATCGATCACTGGCGCGGGTTTTACGCCCAAAGCGGCGATCATGATGTCGGCCAACGATGTTTCTGGGAACAACGATGCTGCACAGGCGCACGCTCGTGCGAGCTTCGGTTGGGCCACCGGGACGAGTGAACGGGCGAGTCTCTGGCTTGGCGAAACTGATAACGTCAGTCCAACGGTCGCGAAGCGAAATCTCGATCGCACGAAGTTGATAAAGATGATGACGGAAGGCAGCTCGCCGACCGTCAATGCGGCCGCGGATCACGTGAGTTTCGATTCGGACGGCCAAACCATCAACTGGTCCACGGCAGACGGTACAGCGCGACAAATCCTCGTGCTGTGGATCGGGTGAGGGAAGTAATCTAACTCTGTGTTCTCTGTGCCTCTGTGGTTAATAATGCCTGACAAAAATATAACCACAGAGAGCACAGAGAACGCTGTTTACGTGTTGTAACACCTTAGTGTTATCACCAACCTCAACAATCGAGTTACTCCAAAAGACTTCAATCGTGTGATGTCAATGTCACTCGCCTGGCTGACAATCAAGCGACTTACCAGCCCAAGGAGACTTAATGAAAAATACGAAAATTGTTCTTGTGCACGGCGCTTTTGCCGATGGTTCAGGGTGGGGAGATGTGATTTATCTGCTTACCCAACGCGGTTTTGATGTGACCGCGGTTCAGAATCCGCTTACTTCATTTTCAGATGACGTCGCCACGACGCAGCGCGTGATCGACGCGCAGTCCGATCCGGTGGTGCTGGTCGGACATTCCTACGGCGGCGCGGTGATTACAACTGCGGCTGTCGATCGTCCAAACGTCAAGGCGCTCGTTTACATCCAGGCGTTTGGCCCCGACGCAGGTGACGACTTGCAGTCGCTCCTGACGCAGTATCCTTCGAAGATCGGTGCGGCCCTCGTGCCGGATGCGGCGGGTTTTCTCTACATCGATAAGCAAAAATTTGCCGAAGTGTTCGCCGCGGATGTTTCAGAGCGCGATTTAAG
>DATNJO010000349.1:0-2455 GCA_035603895.1 Pyrinomonadaceae bacterium | reverse complement strand
CACCTCGTTTGTGAAAGCGTGTGATGCCTTCGCAATCGATCTTCGTCAGGCCGTCTCCAGTGTCGACTGCAAACAGCCAGAGTTCGTCGAAGTTTGATTCATCGAGTGTACTCAACAGTGGATCGTTGCCCGCGGCGTTCTGCTCACGATTTCGCGTCGTGACCTGGTAACGCGGTCTTCCCTGCTCGTCGACGATCGAACCTAGATGATCGCGCAGCAGTGAAAACCTCTCGATACTCCAGTCGTCTTCAATCGCTGGAATCGTCGTTTGTAGTAAGATCTGTACCGGATTATTCATGCCGGTACAGTCTACCTCTGTCTCGCCGCATATTTCACGCTGACACTGCTTTTTCACCTTTTAAGAAGGCGAGCAAGTCGGCATTAATCACGTCTTTGTGCGACTGGCACATGCCGTGGGGATAGCCGGGATAAACTTTCAACTGCGAGCCCTTCACGATCTTCGATGAGAGCAACGCAGCAGATTGGATGGGCACGATCTGATCGTCGTCGCCGTGCAGGATTAGCGTCGGCACATCAAACTTCTTTAAGTCTTCAGTGGTGTCGGTTTCAGAGAATGCCTTGATGCATTCGTAAGCTGCCGGAAACCCGCACAACATTCCCTGCAACCAAAACGAATCGCGTAAACCTTGCGACACTTGTGCTCCCGGCCGGTTGGCGCCGTAAAACGGAGTGCTCAAGTCTTTGAAAAACTGCGAGCGATCCGCCTGAACACCCGCGCGAAGCCCATCGAAAACTTCAATCGGCGTGCCCGCGGGATTCGCCTCGGTCTTCAACATCAACGGCGGTATCGCGCTAATCAACACTGCTTTCGCAACTCGGGACGTTCCATGACGTCCGATGTAACGCGCGACTTCGCCGCCGCCCGTTGAGTGACCGACGTGAATCGTGTCTTTGAGATCGAGCGCCTGGACCAACTCCGCAAGATCGTCTGCATAGGTATCCAAGTCGTTTCCGTTCCACGGTTGACTGGAACGCCCGTGACCGCGCCGATCGTGCGCAATGCACCGAAAGCCGCGTGAAGCGAGGAAGAACATCTGGTCTTCGAACGCGTCAGCGGAAAGTGGCCAACCGTGACTAAAAACTACTGGCTGGCCCGTACCCCAATCGTTGTAGTAAATCTCCGTGCCGTCTTTGGTCGTAATCGTGCTCATAAAAGAATGGCACTCCTTCTGGTTGAATTTTGCAGTATCATTGTTGCCGCAAACGAACAATCTGCAAATCCCTGATTTGACGGTTTTTGACTACCTCGATAGTGGTAGCGGAATGTCGTTGGTGAACTTGAATCAACGTTCTGAGTTCAGCCTTTAGGCTGCTGCTGCTTCCAGGCACAAGCTAAAGCTTGAACTCCAAATGAAAATACTGTGCGCGTCTCCCAAACCACCGTTGGCTTGCTGCTGGTTGTGTTGCTGGCGAGCTGTAGCTGGCTGCGCGACGATGGTAAGCCGTCAATAGAATTCACGAAAGTGCCGCCCGCGGATAAGGGCGGCGCACAAACATTCGACGTCATCAGTGGACGTGTGCGCAACGCTCGTCCCGAGCATCGTATCGTCTTGTTTGCCCGCAGTGGTGGTGCGTGGTACGTGCAACCCTACGCAGATCAGCCGTTCACCACGATCCAACACGATTCGACCTGGACCAGCCCAACCCATCTCGGCACTGAATACGCCGCGCTTTTAGTCGAACCCGCTTATGTTCCACGGACTTTCATCGCGGAGTTGCCGCCACAAGGTAACGGTGTTGTTGCAATCAGGGTTGTTGAAGGTACACCTCCCTTCTGGCAATCATGGTGGTTCCGCCTCGCACTGTTACTGCTCGTATTTCTTGCGCTCTTTACTGCCTATAGTTGGCGCGTGCGACAGGTGCAACAGAAGCTCACGATGCGTTTTGAAGAACGACTCGCGGAACGCACTCGCATCGCGCAGGATCTGCACGACACGTTGTTGCAGGGTCTGATGAGCGCGTCGATGCAGTTGCACGTGGCAAACGATTACCTGGGTGACGATTCACCCGCGAAGCCGCTGGTTACCCGCGTAATGCAATTGATGGGACAAGTCATACAGGAAGGTCGAGATGCGGTCAGAGGTTTGCGCTCCACGAGTGGTAACACTGACGATCTGGAAACGGCATTCTCACAAATTCGACAACAGCTCGGCAATGGAGAGGTTAAAGACTATCGAGTGATTGTCGAAGGCAAGCCTGTGCAGTTGCACCCGATCATTCGCGACGAAGCTTATCGTATCGGCCGCGAAGCGCTCGTGAATGCGTTTCGCCACTCACATGCCGACAAGATCGAAGTCGAACTCGAATACTCCACGAAAAACTTGAGACTGATTGTGCGCGATGACGGCGACGGCATCGACGCTCAGATACTCCAATCGGGAAGAGACGGACACTGGGGCCTCGCCGGAATGCGCGAACGCGCGGAAAGTATCGG
>DATNJO010000348.1:0-5048 GCA_035603895.1 Pyrinomonadaceae bacterium | reverse complement strand
CTGCCAGCATGAACGCCAGTGCCACGGTCAAGTTGATCAGTAACCCGCCGTAAATGCTGTATTCGGGTCTTCGCTCGCGCAGCGCGTAACCAATCATCACCAACGCGACAATCACGAGTGGTCCACCGTACAAAACGTCGTCGCTGAACCACGCGAAGATTCCGGCTGTTGGACTCAGCACCGGTAAGTAGTAGATCGCACGCAACGCGGGAACGAGCGTGAACAACAACAGCGGTGCGATCGTCAGTGCGATCAGCAACTGACGCATTCGTTCCGACAGATCGCGCCGGTACCACAGCACGATCGAACCACCTAACAAAAACAACGCCGCGAGCCAGCGCAATGCGGCCGCCGTCGCAATCTGCGACTCAAATCTTCCGGCGAATAGTGGTATCGCCGCCGACAGCACGACCACGGCGGCGAGCAGATATTCCTCGCGCCGCTTTTCCGCGAAGTTTGCCAACATCAATACAGTCAACAAGCCAAGCAGAATCCACGAACCGAGGGCGATCGCTTCCTGGTGTGGGAATCCGGCGATGTTGAATCCCGAAAAGCCGCTGCCGAGCGCAAATAGTTCGCGCGTAAGACCCGAAAGCGAACCGTAAACCGCGAACAGAACAAACGCAGCGAGCAACAACCATGAGAGCAATCGATCTATCGAGTAGTCTGTGTCGAGCAGACGCGAGGCATCGTGCAGCCAACCGTTCTGCGGCGCATCGCCGGTCTTTGTCACCGCGCGTTTCACCACGAAACGCAAACCGATCCACGCGAGGCAAAACAGTGCGAGAACGGTGCCGTAGATTTGAAGTGCAGCCGGACGCAGAAAGGCGAGCGGCAAATACGAGTACCACGCAAACTCCTGCAACGACGCTTTGACCGTCAACACGATCGCGCAGAGCAACGCGATCTCAAACGCGTTTAAGAGTAGACGGCGGCGATTCAGCCACAGCAGTAGCAACAGGATGCCGGCGATCCAGAACACTCGTTGCGCCTGCATCGCCGTTACCTGCCACGTGTTCGCTTGAAACAGTGCGATCACGCCCAACACCAGCGTGATCAGCGCAGTCTGATTAAGCGTTTTTGAAAAGATCCGTGAGCCGAAGACAGCGAACGCGGCGCAGATAGTCGCGTGCGCCAGCAGGGCCGTCTGCCAGGGGAAAGGAATAAAAGCAGATTTGGAAAACAGATCTGCAAGCGCGAGGACCAACAGCGCCGATCCGATCCACGCAAACACCTGCTGGTTTCGCCGCCACGTGATCCAGAAACCGCCCAGCGAGTAGATAGCTAGTACGATCCACAGCCAGTGGATCTCAGTGGTCCACACACCAAAGAGTGCTAACAACGCGAGACTCACCACCGCGATTTCGCACACAGCGACGAGGTAGTAATAACTGTCGCGTGCGCGCTTCTTCCTGGCGAGCCACTCGGTCGCGATGAGGAATGCCACAAACGCACCCGCGAGTGCCTGGCCGCTGGGCGCCGAGAGAACCATCTCGAGCAACGACCTGACGCGGAGGTTTTGCCACGCGACGCGGCCCGCGAACACGTGAAACGCGACGAGATAACCCAACGCGAGACAGTTGGCTGCGATCAGATGAGCGACCGGCAGTTCGAGGGCAATCGCGAGCAAGGTGAAGATCGCGAAGTTGAGTAAAGCTGCCGGAATGATGCTCGCCGGGTTGGGCCATGCGAGGATCATGCCCGCGAGCACCACCATGACGCCAAGAACTCCGAGCGCCGTTCCCGTCGTGCGTGAAGCGACCAGTTCCTTGTTCTTGATGCGCCGCCACAACACGGTGCCGGTCGCGAGCAATGGCAGGCCCCACAGCGTGACGATCGGCGCGAGGTACATCATCGTCAAACTCAACGGCCCTGACTTGTAGAGCAACAGTCCAAACGGCAGCAGCGCCGCGAAACTCATCGTGCCGAGAACGGTGAAGACCGTGGTCGTCTCGCTTTCATCGATCTCGCGATCCTCCAGGACACGACGCAACGCGAATCCGACAGTCACGATGTAACAGACGACCGGAAACGCAGCGAGAAAGATCAACAGCACCGGTGAAATGTCCGGAGCGGCGAAATGACGAACCAGAAGTTGTCCGACTGACGAACCGAGCACGCCGGCCGCGAGCAGATGCGCGCATCCGGGCGTGATCACGCGTCCGGCGAAATAAACAAGACAAAGAAAGATCGCCGGCGCGGCCAACTCGCTCGCGAGTGCGAGCGCGCCCGGCGTGTTGCTGGCTGACACTGCGGCGATCGCGAGAAAGTTCAACGGCACGAGTAGCGTCGCAATCGTCAGAATGCCGCGGCTGGTTGTGGGAAGTTTCCAGCGGTGTTCGGTGTAAAGACCGACGCCGAAAAGGATCGCAGTGACAGTGGTGAAGATCAAAAACTTCAAGACTGGAATTTGCGAGATCTGTGCCCACAGGCTGACAACGAGCGCTGTCGAACAGCCGATGATCAGCAGGCCGCCGATGATCTCGCCCCAACGGATGTTGCTCTCTTCCATGAAGGAGTTGAGCACTTCGCTGAAAGGCCGTTTTGGAGGTCGCGGTGGCGGCGGCGGCGGCGGAGGCTGTGGCGGCGGTGTTGGCCGTAGCGGTTCCCTGCGCGGTATTTCAGCCACGGATGGCACGGATTGAACAACTCTTTCGTCAACGACAACTTTCTTAACTCGGTCCGTGTAATCCGTGGTTTCTGTGGCCCGTTCACTTCGAATGCGAGCCATGAGTTGCTCGTAGACTTCGTCGTTGACCTTGCCTTCACGGTAGAAGCGAATCAGTTGTCGTTCGAACGCCGTCAGATCGTCTGCGGGTCGCTCGACAACACGCGGCGTCGGAGCGGGCGGTTTCCAGACCCAGCGCGTGAGCGCCCATACGCCCAGACCAACAACCACTACGATGCCTAAGCAGAAGAACAGCAGGATCAGAAGGATTATGATTTCCATTGTGACTCACCCTAGGGCCAGGACGCCGGGTGACCATGTGGGCCGGACTGGAGTATAACTTTTGCGATGAACCTGTTCGAAGCAATTTTTGCTCATGACCTTGCCGCGCCCGCAATACACTTTGGCGGCCGGGAGATTTCGTATGGCGAGTTGCGGTCGGAGACGTTGCAGATGGCTGCGGCGATCACCTCACTCGGCGTCCAGCGCGGTGACCGCGTTGCGCTGCTTTTGCACGATTCTCCGGCGTTTGTTGAAGCCTTCATCGCCACGTGTTCGCTCGGGGCAATCGCCGTTCCCATCAACATGGCGCTTCGGCTTGAAGAGCAGTGTTCAATCCTTCACAACTGTAGTGCAACATTGACCCTTGTCGAGCCCGAACTACGCAGCACTTTCACGACACATGCGCCGGAAAAACTGCGCGCGCTGAAGCAGATCGTTTCTCTCGACTCGCTGCCTCGTTCGGCTCCAGCGCCGGGATCGATCGAATTTCCCACGCCTTCCGGCAGCGAGACTGCGTTCATCCTCTACACCTCCGGCAGCACCGGCGAACCGAAAGGCGCCATGCACCGGCAGACCGACATCTTCTACACAAACCAGACTTACTGCCGCGAAGTTTTGCGGCTCAAGCCAGACGATCGGCTGTTTTCATCGTCGCGACTTCCCTTCGCTTATGGCCTGGGCAACAGCTTCACGTTTCCTTTGCTGAACGGCGTGACTTCGATCCTCTGTCGTGAAAAGCCGTCGCCGGATGTGATCGCGCGAACGTTTGCAGAATGCCGTCCGACGATCTTCTTCGGCGTGCCTGTGGTCTATAACCTCCTGCTCGAACATCATCGTCACAAAGAACCTCTCGATTGTTCGAGTTTGCGTTTGTGCATTTCGGCAGGCGAAGCGCTGCCGGCTCATCTCGGTGAGGAGTGGGAAAAGACTTTCGGCGTGCAGTTGCTCGATGGCATCGGGTCGACCGAGATGCTGCACATGTTCATGTCGAACCACGAGAACGACGTGCGATACGGCAGTAGCGGACGGTTGCTGGAAGGTTATGAAGCACGCCTCGTAGATGAAAATGGTGAACCAACACCCGACGGCGTCGAAGGCAATCTCTGGATCCGCGGCGACAGCGCGGCGCTCGGTTATTGGGAAAAACCGGAGCAAAGCGCACAAACGTTTGTCGACGGCTGGGTTCGCACAGGCGATCTGTATCGTCGCGAAGCGCAAGGTTTCTGGTTTCACATGGGCCGCAGCGACGACTGTTTCAAGTCGAGCGGACAATGGGTGTCGCCGGTTGAAGTCGAAGGCGTTTTGTTGCGGCACTCGCAGGTCGCGCGCGCGGCTGTGGTTGAAGACTTCGATGCCGGTGGACTGCCCTGTCCGTGTGCGTTTGTCGTCGCTGAAGAGTTAGAATCCGACCCGAGCCAGTTAGAACAGAACTTGCGCGAATCGCTGGCGGCGGCGTTGCCGCGTTTCAAACAACCGCGGCGGTATGTGTTCGTTTCGGAGTTGCCTTACACGGCAACGGGGAAGATTCAGCGGTTCAAGTTAAGACAGTCGTTACGTAAATAATGAAAAGCATTCAGGAAACCTACGCTCCGAATCTCGCGTGTTTCGGTTGCGGTCCAGCCAATCCGAAGGGTTTGCACATTGGCAGCTTCGCTAACGGAGATGAGGTAGTCGCGGAGTGGCAGCCCAGCAAGGAATACGAAGCGTTTGAAGGGATGTTGAGCGGCGGCATCATCGGTACGCTGCTCGATTGCCATTGCAACTGGAGCGCGGCCTGGTTTCTGATGAAGAAAGCAGGCGCTGACAAACCGCCGTGCACTGTGACTTCGGAATATTCGATCAAACTTTTGCGCCCAACGCCGACCGATCGTCCAGTCCGACTCGTCGCGCGCGTCGTAGATTCAACTGAAGATCGCGCGACTGTCGAAGGCGAACTGATCGCGCACGACAAAGTTACCGCGACGTGTCGCGGAATCTTCGTGGCCGTCAAGCCCGGACACCCTGCGTATCACAGATGGTGAGGTTTTCTTTGTGCCTCTTTGTATTCTCTTGTGCTTCTTGGTGATGCAATGATCCACCGTCCTCGTCGACTTCGCCG
>DATNJO010000347.1:0-3230 GCA_035603895.1 Pyrinomonadaceae bacterium | reverse complement strand
GCGCGCGATTGGAGCGAATGTATCGATCGCACCGCTGCTTTCAGCTACGACGCGCTGGTTTGAGTCGCTTCACGATCCGGCTTTGTTAGAGCTCGGTCACGTCGTGACTGCCGCGTTGAATCATGCTGAGAGTTGGTTGCGTGAGGCACAGGACGCAGATCGTTCACTGCTGGAAGCAGGCGCGCGTCGCTTTGCTTTGACTCTCGGCCGCGCGACCGAACTGGCACTGCTCGTTCGGCACACTCAATGGTCGGAAACTATCGAACACGATAAACGCGCGACTGCATCTGCTCGTCGTTTTGCTCAAGCCGGCGTTGATCTAATCACCGGATGAAACCGATTTCACAGACCGCCTTCTACTGTTGCGGCGTTCGCATGCAGGACGCTGAACGCGAGCGGCCTGTTTGCGGTGACGTCTATGCGAAGGTCTTCATGAATGAGGATGGCCTGCGCATTTTCGAGAAGTTCAAAGATGAAACTGGTCCTAACAGTTCCAACGTCGCCCGGCACCGCATCATCGACGACCTGCTGCGTCAGGAACTCGCTGCGCATCCCGACCTGCGCGTGGTGATCGTCGGTGCAGGATTCGACAGCCGCGCTTGCAGATTGAAAGGCGGCACGTGGATCGAATTCGACGAACCGCAGGTGATCGCCTACAAGAACGAGCGTTTGCCTGTCTCCGATGCTCAGAATGAACTTCATCGCGTCGCGATAGACTTCTCGACTGAACGGCTGGAAGACAAGTTGTCGCCGTTTGCGGGCCGCGGTGGTCCGGTTGTGGTAGTAGTAGAAGGTGTCTTTATGTATCTTGAGCAACAAGCGATCGAGCAGTTGTTGCAAACCCTGCGTCGTCTGTTCCCGCGACACAAACTGATTTGCGATCTAATGACCAGAAAATTCTTCGAGAAGTATGGCCGCACGATACACGAAAAGCTGACCGGTATGGGCGCTACGTTCAAGTTTACCGCCGACAATCCGGAAGAGATCTTCGTGAAGAACGGCTACCAGCGCGTGGACCAGATTTCCACCGTCGTTAAGTCCACGGAGTTTGAAGGAAGAAAGATACCGAAGATTTTGTTCAAGACATTATTGCGCACTTTGGCGAGTGGTTATGCTATTTATGTATTCGAAACTCGGTGACAACACTGCTAACTCCACTTCGAGGAGATTTTCCGTGAGACGAATCTTTTTCTTAGCCTCGTTCGTCTCGGTCCTGATTGCCGCTACGCTGTCTGGTGAGGCTCAGGACTCAAAGACAGATGAGAAGGGCGGCTCGAAATATAGCGTGGGCCAGAGGTGGAGTTATCAAACACGTGAGGGTGAGGAAGACTCTTACCTGATTATCTTGAGAATTGATAAAGACGCTAAACTTGGAAACATCATTCACATAGCTCTGCGCGGACTGAAGATGAAAAGTCGCCGCAGTCCTGAAGGTATTATTGAGAACGTGAATCACTTGCCTTTCTCTGAAGAGGCGCTTAATAAAAGCGGCTTGAAGCTGCTGAAAGAGAAAAGCGAAGTGCCCGACTTTGAGGAAGGTTATCGAATGTGGCGCGAAGCTTTCGACGCGGGTCACGCCGGCGTCTATTCGATAACCGTTGCCGAAGCTGTAAAGGTAATGGAAACAGCTTTGAATAAATAACTGTCCGCCGATAACAATTATGAAAATTGACCGTCGTAGTTTTATTGCCGCTTCGTCTTCAGCTTTGGTGTTTGCGAAGAGTCAGTTGTCGTCTGCGTCGCCGGTTGAAACTTCGGAAGAGCAGACGAGGGTTCAAGGGCGCCAGGTTGCGGTTTATACGACCGCGGCGAAGACCGATTACCGGCTCTCTGCTACCAACACAGTCAGCTTTAAGCCGCACGGCCAGCCACTCGAAACACAGATCTGTGTGTTCGTCGATCCAACCCGGACATTTCAAACGTTCCTCGGCATCGGCGGCGCGCTGACCGATGCGTCGGCTGAGACCTTCGCGAAACTGCCGCCGGCGAAGCAGCAAGAGTTTCTAAAGGCTCATTACGATCGCGAAAACGGCATCGGTTACACGCTCGCGAGAACCAACATCCACAGTTGCGACTTCTCGAGCGGCAGTTACACCTACGTCACTGAAGGCGACAAAGAGTTGAAGTCGTTCAGCGTCGAGCACGACCGGCAGTTTCGCATTCCCTTCATCAAACAGGTGCTCGCCGCCACTGGCGGCAAACTCAATCTCTTCGCGAGCCCGTGGAGCCCGCCAGCGTTCATGAAAGACAACAACAACATGCTGCGCGGTGGAAAGTTGAAACCCGAGTTCTATCAGTCGTGGGCCAACTACTTCGTGAAGTTCATCCGGGCGTACGAGCGCGAGGGTATTCCGATCTGGGGCGTGAGTATTCAAAACGAACCGATGGCTACACAGAAATGGGAGTCGTGCATCTTCTCCGCCGAGGACGAGCGAGACTTTCTCAAGAACAATCTCGGGCCGACGATCAAGAAAGAAAAGCTCGGCGAGAAGAAGATCATCGTGTGGGATCACAATCGCGATCTTATCTATCAACGCGCCCGCACGATCCTGACCGATCCTCAAGCCGCACAGTACGTTTGGGGCGTTGGTTATCACTGGTACGAGCCGTGGAGCGGCGGCGAGCCGATGTTTGATAACGTGAAGCTCGTCCGCGAAGCGTTTCCCGAGAAGCACCTGATCTTCACCGAAGGTTGCGCTGATTCGTTCAAGCCGGAGAGGCTTACCGATTGGGCGTTGGGTGAACTCTACGGGCGCTCAATGATCAACGACTTCAACAGTGGCACTGTTGGTTGGACGGACTGGAACGTGCTGCTGGATGAAACTGGCGGTCCCAATCACGTGCAGAATTTCTGCTTCGCGCCTGTTCACGCCGACACGCGAACGGGTGAGTTGATCTATACAAATTCTTATTACTACATCGGACACTTTTCAAAGTTTGTCAGGCCGGGCGCAAAGCGAATCGCGAGCTCACCGAGCCGAAGCCCGTTGCTCTCAACGGCTTTCGTCAACCCTGATGGAAGAGTGTCGGTCGTAGTGATGAACAAGACCGATCAGAAGCTCGCGTACTATCTTTGGCTTGACGGCAACGCCGCGGAAGTGGAAAGCTTACCGCATTCGATTCAGACGCTCGTGTTCTGAAGTCTAAAGCAAAGGAGAAGGTTATGAGATGTCGAATTAGTGGTCTCGCCGTGAAAGTACTGGTACTGGTTTTCACGCTTGTGCTGGGCG
>DATNJO010000346.1:0-5292 GCA_035603895.1 Pyrinomonadaceae bacterium | reverse complement strand
TATCTGTTGGGATGCCGGCAGACTCGGACAAGGAACTTGGCGGAAGACTGCAATCGATTGAAAGTTTACTCATGCGTCTGGTCGAGCAGGGAGACGTCTCATTCGTATTCTGGATGTGTGTTTGGCACTTCTGCAGGATGTGTTGGCTGAAGCGCACGCGACTCGGAGACTTTCATGGGACGGGTTTGTCATGCCTCAGCTCCGAGAGAAGGGGGTCGATGGGAACGAACTGGACCGTCAATTTATGCTACAGGTGGACCCAGCGAGAGACTATGCGTATGCCGTAGCGGAAAGGATCAGTGAGTCGCAGGAAGCGGCGGAATGAACGTGGTTGCCGATGCTGGTGGCCGAGTATGTGGATGTAGACCAATGTGGTCGTGACCGAGCGATCTCACCGTACTGAAACCTGCAACCTAACAGTGCACCTACCTGCGAAGCGCAAGGTCGAACAGGGTCGGCTATTGGAGCCCGGCCAGTCTGAAGAGTTCTACAATCACACTTACTGATCTAAGGTATACCAGTTTCCGCTATCACTGGCGTCTATCGTTAAGGCTGAACCGTTCACTTACCCCGCATTACGGCCGCTCGCGGCACCATTCGACCTGAACGCAAGCACCAAACTGACCATGTTCGGCGAGATCGCGAAGAGGTATATGGGAACCAGACCGCGCTGGTTGGTTCCCTCAGCCATCAGCTTCACGACTTCACTGCTTGAACGTCCAGAGAAATCGTGACTTCATCCCCAACCAAAAGCCCTCCGGTTTCCAACGCCGCGTTCCAAGTTAAACCGAAATCCTTACGATTGATCTTTGTGGTCGCCGACCATCCAATCCGCATATTGCCCCAGGGATCTTTGCCCGGCTCACTCGGACCTTCTACTTCGAAAACCACCGGGCGAGTCACACCGCGAATGGTCAGATCGCCCTCGACCTTCAACTCACCGGCTCCGGCTTTCGTAATGCGGGTAGACGTAAACGACAACGTAGGAAAGTTCTCGACGTCTAAAAAGTCAGCGCTTTTCAGATGCGTATCGCGGTCGGCATTGTGCGTGTCAATTGAAGCGGCCGCGATCGTAGCCGCAATCTTTGATTTGGTCACATCAGCCTGGTCAAACTCCAAGGTTCCTTTGATGTCGGTGAATCGACCTTTAACGTTTGTGATCATCATGTGCTTGACCTTGAATTCTGCATGCGAGTGCACTGGATCAATGGTCCACACTGTGGCTTCGGTGGTTGGTGAAATTGCTGTAGTCATCCCTTTGTACTCCTTTCAACTCCTGCTCGTTACGACAATCGTCGCTGCTATGCCTAATTAGAAACGTTTCAGCCAAGCCTTTCGCGGCAGGCTGTTAGTAGATTGCCCAACTCTTTCAATCGTTTTTCACCGAGATGGCCCAATTGACTACGATGAGCATCTTGAACGACATCATCGAGCCGCCCAAGTGTAGCTAGCCCCGCAGGCGTAATTCGTGTCATCACTGTGCGGCGGTCTTTTTCCTCGCGACTACGTAAAATCAATTCACGTTTTTCGAGGCGGTCGAGTAATCTAGTAACGTCCGGATCGCGCGTAATCATGCGGTCAGCGACTTCCCGGCAGGACAGACCTTCGGGAGTACCTCGCAAAATCCTCAGTACGTTGTACTGTGTCATTGATAAATCCTCGGTCTTAAGAACCTGCTGCAACCTTCGTGACAAAACGTCGGCCGTCAGCATCAACTCGATAAAAGCGCTCTCTTCCTTATTGTCTTTCTGTCGCTGTTTACGCGTATCCCCTTTCATGTGGTAACGATACTCGTTATAACGACTATTGTCAAGACAGCGTTGGTACTGGAAGGTGGCGAGATTGAGACATGTGTCGTGTGGACAGATTTAAGCATTACGGCCTGCAGGAAGTGGTTTCGTCACTCTTGCTGTGTTTGCCCCACCCTTCGTCGCCTCTCGTGGCACGTTTAGGGAGTTTACGGGAGAGATGCTCCCTGACCTTTCCGACATTTGCTCAAAGCATTCGTGTCTTGCTTTGCGGTTGCGAAAGATCAACCAGATCCGCCGATGTTCGTGCCGGTAGTAACTACAAGCAATGGTTGGCCAGAAGAAGAAAGACGCAATCGTGCCTCTGCGCAACAATCAACTTCGATGTTTACAAAGCGGGCGCGCTACCGTGAAACCATCGCTGTACTTGCAAGTCACGGCATCGGCATCGTAGGCGATCAATTGATCAGGCACGAGGCAGGCAACCGAGCGCACGCGCAACATCTTTGCCGCGCATGCGAGGATCTGATGATGCTGAATATTGGTGGTCTCTTCGAAACCGGCACTCAGCGAACAACAACCCCCGTATTGTGACGGCTGGTGGCACCAGACATACAGCGTTATCGCAGGCTAACCAGATGCCTAGTTACTGAATCTTGATACCCGCCCCATGATCCGCCTGAATCGCACTATCACGCGCGCCATCTCGATATTTGCAAAGCCAAAGTCCAAAAGGTAATGTGCTGCGCACCGAAATAAACAAGACACGTCATCCGCTGTGTGAACCAGTCCGTCGGTGGTAAGCCGAACCGAGTAGCCGGCTCTGACGTCCTGCTTACGCCAAACAGTGCCGGGATCTTGGGCACTAGTTAACGGGTTTCTGTGCACTCGAAAGAACACCGATGCGGATTCTGACTATTTACGTACAAAAAGCTCACCAGTGCTTTGGGCACACGGATGCTAACGGAACTGACCGCCGATCGAGCTGAACGATCTAGACCAGGAAGTGTGATGACGGTCCAAATTGATGAGCGAAAAATTGGAGAAAAGAATTTTTCCGGTTAAGCGAATCGAGTAGCGATGAAATGGTTATGAGCGATGTGGATACAAACGGATTTGGCAATGCTTTCGATGAGCATATTCGAAGCATTTCAAGGCAGGTGATCGAAGAGGAATTTGCGAAGCACCAAACCGGCGAAGGCTTCGTTACGGTCGACCCCGGAAGCGATAAAGTTACAGCGTTGCCTCCAGCGGATAATGTGCAAAGAATTTATTTCTGCTAAAGAAGCCGCCTTACTACTCAACTGTTCAGAACGCCACGTTCACAATCTCGTCGACAGAGCTCGCCGGCAAATCGGTGACAACCCGATACCATTTCGGAAGGTCGGCGAAGTTACTACCTTTCTCCGAGCTGAACTCCTCGAATGGACCAAGGGACGATCAAGTAATCAACTGAGAGCGGTCAGCTAAATGCTGAAAACAATTATCAGCCGACAATGGTATATTTGTGCCGCTCAAACGGCTGTCATCCGCAAGGAGGACAACCATGTCAGTTGATAACCGCGGCACAACGGACGTGCCTCGTTGGTATTACAGTTTCATGATTCGGGGTGTGAGGTATTTCGGTTCGATCCCCGAAGCACGAACGAAAGCCGAAGCTTTAAAAGTTGAGGCAATGAAGCGTCTCGAGGTCTACGAAGGGCGCTATGGCAAGGAACCAGGGGTAAAGGATTTCTGCGAGTTTATCGATCAGGTTTATATGGAATACGCCAAGAGCAACAAGGCAACGTGGAAACACGATCTGTTCAGAAGTGAAACGTTGAAGGAGTATTTTCGAGGGCTGCGTTTTCGGGATATCACACCAAGGTCGGTCGAGAAATTCATTCTCGGCAGGCTCGACAGCGACAGCCGTCGGAAATCACAACGCAGTCCTGTAAGTGTTCACAAGGAGTTCAGTCTTCTCTCATCCATCTTCAACATGGCAATGCGGGAAGAAGCTGCTGCATGTAACCCATGTTTGAAGATCAGCAAAAAGGTTAGGGAGAAGATCCCGGCCAGAAACAAACGCGATCGGTTCATGTCGCTTGAAGAAGAGGATAAGCTATTTAATTTGGGACTCGTTGGTTCGCGTGCCCATTTTCGACCGATCGTCCGACTGAGTGTTCACCTTGGAGCCAGGCTTGGCGAACTCATGGCAATCAAACGGTCTGACATCAACCTCAGCACGAAGCCTTTCTCCGTGAAGTTGAGGAGCAAAGGACGGGATGTGAAGGTTGAGGTGAGACCAAATCATGTGCTGATTACCAAAAGCAAGAATGGCAAGCCGCGAACGATTCCTTTGAGCAATGTAGCAAAGGAGATTTTCGCGGACCTCCTCGGCGATGAAGCTGGATTCGACTACGTGTTCGCAAATCCTGACACCGGCCGACCGTAGACGAATGTTGGTCAGGCGTTCGGGGCGGCATGCAGGGAAGCGGGACTTCAGGATTTAACCTTCCACGATTTGCGTCACACCTTTGCTTCACGACTAAGAGAAACTGGTGTCGATGCAATTACGAGGAGGGATCTTCTCGGACACAGCACTGTAGAAATGAGCGACGACTACACGCACTCATCAGCAGAGTCAAGACTACGTGCAGTGCAGTCGATTGCTGATTACCGCAAGCAGGATTACAGCAACTTTACAACAAATCAGGATTCGGAGACTTCTGTTCGGATCGCGAGTTAGTTGTAAGTCTTTGAAAATAAAGCCGGAAGGTTGGTAGCGGGGGGCGGGATCGAACCGCCGACCTTGGGGTTATGAACCCTAAGGCCGCGCTTGTACCAGCTTCATACGGCGAAAAAGCCCAATAAAAACGAGGGTCGCGGTCAGAAAGATGTGGTTATACGCCTCATGCGATGCATGTTTTGATATGAATCTCGGCAAAATCTCGGCAAATTTTTCGAGGCAAAACGAGGCTATGCAGCAGTTAACGGGAGGCGAGGTTTGAAATCTCTTCTCAGAAAGTGATATGCATCTCATTTAACCAAGGGTTAAGACGTACAGTGCAACATTTCACTTCATTCATTCTGATGAGTAATTAACACCTCTCCTCACACTTTCCTTCAACCGACATTTCTCAACACAACCAATAAGAAAAAAGAGGCGGTTAACGAGTAGGTGATTCACCAAGAATCTCCAAAAGGAAACCGCTGTAATGAGATTTTTACTTGGCGTCCTCGTTGGTTACAGCCTGCGAGGCAAACAGAAACTGCTTATCAGATTTCTTGTGACGCTGGCGCTGGTTGTGTACGTCGTTATACCGGCAATTGCGCTTTTGGGGTTGAGTCTTGACGTCCAACGTGAGCGCCGGTCTCGACCCGCTCAGACGAAGGTGCCAGCGCTCAAAGGACTGACCTATGAAGACGCCGAGAGGAAGCTTCACGCCGCTAACTTGAAGATTCGACTGTTGGCGACACGCAACGATCCGGCCGTTCAACCCGGATTGATCATCGATCAAGTTCCCGCACCAGGGGAGGAAGTAGCGCTCGGCTACGCTGTGGG
>DATNJO010000345.1:0-4378 GCA_035603895.1 Pyrinomonadaceae bacterium | reverse complement strand
GTAGTTCTCGTCGTAGGCTGACGCGCTCTCGGGGCTGTGTTCGTAGACGTAGCGCCAGCGATCGTCGCCGAAGTTAAATTGCAAAGCGTTCTTTGCTTTCACGGCGAGTGCTTTTTGTTCGTCGTTCAAGAGAAAGAAGCTTGCGAGGCAGCGGCCGTTTGGCTTTAGCAGTCGTCGAATTTCGCTGAGGTAGTTTTCGACTTCTTCGGGCCGCAAGTGCGTGAAGACGGACTTCAGCAAGATCACGTCGAACGACTTTGTTTCGAAAGGTAATTTGCCGTCACTGATCTGCGTGAAGCGAAAGTTTGGGTGCGTAGCGGTGATATGGTTCGTGCACCACCTGATCGATGGACCATGAATATCGACTCCGGTGTAGCTGCCGTTGCTGTGGAGATAGTCTTTTAATTGCAGCGCCATCAAACCACAGCCGCAGCCGACGTCGAGAAGCTGCGCGTGTGGTTGCAGGTCGAGCAGCAACCGCAGGTAAGTCATGAACTCCGCGCCGGACGCTTCGAATGTCCGCAACGGCCCGACGTGACGTCGAAGATGTAAAGGCGGAAAGTCGGCTTTGCCGTTTATAGACCGGGAAACATAATCGAGTGGTGTTAACGTCAGGTAAGCAAAAGTTCTAAGATTCCTCAGAACGCTTATCGACTGGCGGGAGAGTCGTTGCTTTGCTGGCATTCACGAGATTAGTCGATCTCCTTCTCGTTGGGATCGACTTTCTTCACTGAATAAGAGTCGAGATATTGTGGATCGCGTCCGTGCGCGATCGTGACGTAAGCAACCTGCCCGCGGCGCGCTTCCAACGTGAATTTGTAGTTGCCCTGATAATTCACTCGCTGCGCGTGTTTGACGTCGACGACCTCCTGGTAACGAATGCGTGGTCCACCCGCGCGCGCGATGGCCGTAATATAACGCACGCGGTAATCGGTGTCGTAGCCGACGAGGATATGCGAGATACGCGGATCGTTGACCGCCCAAACTTCCTGTCGCTTCCGTTCCTCCTTCTCGAGTCGTCCGATGGTCTTCAATCGTTGCTGGGTAGCTTCTCGGGTCATACCCAACGACACACCCAAAATCTCCGGCCGCCCCTTCGCCTCCACTGTGGCCACAAAGAGGCACAAGAAGCACAAAAGGCACAAGTGTATTTGCAAAATGGTTTTGTACCTCTTGTGCCTCTTTGTGTCGCGCATATTCTATTTCGTCCTCACGCTTGCAACGTTTGAATAACTCGAACGTCCGCCGCTGTTCGCGGCGCGGACGCGGTAGAAGTAGGTCGTCTTGCGAAAGACTGTGTTGTCAGTGTAACTCCGCGCATTCGCGCCGAGCGTTGCGATCTGAATGTAACCTCCTCCGACAGTTGTCGAGCGCTCGACGAGGTAGTTGTCTTCGTTAGTCGAGTTGTCGGCCCAGTTGAGGATCACCGATCCTTTGCCCTGGCCACCAACCGAAGTCAGCGTAGACGGCGCAGTGGGCCGGTTTTGACACGACGCATTTCCGATCAACGTGTATCCCACCGCCGCACTCGGGCTCCCGTAGTTCGCATTGTCCGGCACGATCGCAATGACCGGCACGCGCACAAACACTCGCGACAGCCGCGCACCCGCTTGCGGATTACCGATCTTGCTGTTCGAAACAACGAGCGTGATCGTGTCGGTCTGCGTGTCGTACTTGCTTCCGGCATCGAGATTACCAACTGCTGTCGCCGTGCCTTGCGAATTGTCTGCGTTGTGAACGTAAGTGCCGTAACGGAAACTGACCGCCCCCAGCAAGTTCGTTTCCATGCCGACAAAGTATCCGTTGTTATCCGCCCCAGTGAAGAAAACGCGCCACTGAGTGTTCGGCGTCTGCGGGTCGGCCAGGTCAGCCATCTTCAAACTGAAAACAAGTTTCCGCGACCCATCCGCCGAATAAGGTTCCGCAATGTGCAGCGAACGAATGTCGTGACTTCCCAGGGTGTCCAAAGAGTCCCCGGCCGGATCGGTCAGCACGGCCACACCCAAACCGTTGCATGGACTCTCGGGCGAACTCGGAAACACGCGCGACGACGACGCGCCTTCGCCATTCGCGTTCAAAGCCGTGACGCGATAATAAAACGTCGCGCCGCCGGTATCGTTATCGACGTAACTGTTGGCGTCAAACACAGCGAACGCGGTTTCTGCACCACCGTCAACACCACGGTAGAGACGATAGCCAGTGATCGGCGACCCGCCGTCGTCAGGCACGGACCACGCGAGATTCACAGCGTCGCCGTCTCGTGTCGCAACGAGTTGCGGCGCCGCCGGCGTCGTGTTCCCAGCCGGATCGAAAGCCGCGTACAAACGCTTGCCGCCAGTCTGACGAATAATCACGGCTTTCTGAGTACCATCGTTGTCGAAACCGTCAACGCGTCCATCAGCGTTGCGATCGACTCCGCGTATGCAATCGCCGCCAACACAACCATCGGCATAAGCCGCGAGCACGCGGCCTTCCTTGTCGACAGTCAGATCATTGAAGTCGAGCAGATTGCGCGTTCCGTCAGGACACGAGGTGCCTCCAGTGCAGACCACTCCACGCTGCACCGGATCGTTTGGTGTTGCATTCGCTGTCACCCAACTCGCGCCGCCATCGTAGGTCGTGGCGATGTAACCAAACCACGTGCCGGGGAACGATCGATCCGTGCCGCGGCCATTCGCACCCTCCGTCGTCGAGCCGAGGAAAAAGAAGGCCGCGCGATCGCCATCGCCGCCAATCACCGCCGGAAACACACTGTTCTGAACGCCCTGCGCAGCGCCGACGTCCTGCACGTGTTCCCACGTAGCACCGTGATTGTGCGAAACAGCAACTCGCGCATGTCCATCGCCATCTGCAAAACCGAAATAGACTGTGCCGTCAGCGCCGATGCCAACTGACGGATCCGTATCGCCGGGTGTGCTTCCCTCAACCGTACGAATGGCCCACGTCAGACCATTGTCTTCCGACACTGCGACGCCCTGCTTGCCGTCGCACGATTTGTTCGGCACGTAAACAGTTCCGTCAGGCGCGACTTTGATGTGACCATGTAAACCACCGCATTGCACGAGCGTCCACATCGGTATCGCCGGACCAAACGTCAAACCGCCGTTGTCACTACGCGCGATCTCCGCAAGACCGATGTCCTGTGAAGCGTAATAGATCGCGTTTGGATAGAGTTGTCCATTCAGACCAGGCAACTGAACTACGACGCCCTTAAAACTGCCGTCAGCATTGCGGGCGTAAGGACCACCGCCGATCGTCTGGTGGTCCACACCGGAGTTGATGCCCGAGCCCTGACTGATGGTCCAATTCGCGCCGTCGTCGTCAGTGAACGACATCAAACTCGCTTTGCCGAGTAGTTGCGAAACAAACGTGCGATTGGTTCGACTAGCTCCCGCATCGCTGTCCGTGAAAAGAATCGGATCCAGCGTGAGTAGCGAAGTGTTTGGCGCACTGACGTCGGTCCACGTCGCGGGAGCCGGTGACGCGGTGTCGTCCCACTTCACACGTAGTGTCTGCAAAGCAGCGACAAACATCGCGTTTCCGGTGGTCCAGTTAACACCGATCGTCGGCTCGCCTGCCGAATTGCCGAGTTCCGCCGGCGCGGGATAGTTCTGGTAACGCGGAGCGGCTTCGCTCGAGGGAGTGGGAGTTGGTTGTGGCGCGGGTTTGTTCTCGATGGTGGCGCTGCCGTGATATTGATCGAGCGCAGTGGCCACGTAATAAACAGCACGAATCGTGTAAACGCCGGTGCCACTCGTTGCGGGATCGATGGTCGTGTCCTCCCAGGTGAGTGGGTCGGTTGGCGATGTGGCGCCGCGTCCTGAGCTGCCGACCAGCGGACCGGAGTTTGAGTCCTTGTGAATATAGAGATCGTAATCGGTGACTGGTAGCTGCCACTCGATCTTGATGCGGATGAGTTTGCCCGACCAGTCTGCCTGCGTACCGCCGACCGTTAAGGTAAACGTGTCGCAGCTTAGTCCTTCCTGGCAGAGAGTCTCCGGCTCGATAAGTCCGACCGGCGAGTTGAGCGCGCCACCACCGACTCCCGTGCCGGTCCACGTCAGCGGCGCGGTCGCCGTCGGATTAATTGTGGCGCCTGCCGGATTCGACGCGGACGTATTCCTGAACAGCGGCAACACCGCGACCAGCAACACCGCGATAAAGCCGAACGCAAACCCCAAACGGTAGACAGACTTATCCATCGATCTTTCTCCCTGTTTGAAATTGGGGGTGCGCGGCCCAGGAATGCGTGAAAAACGGAGGATCTACTGTCGGGCCGTAGAGCGTGGCAAGTACTACCGGGAAAAAGTTACAGACTAGTCACGCTTTGCCTGCAAAAAAATTAAAAACTTCTTGCACTATCCTTGCGCCACAAGAA
>DATNJO010000344.1:0-18070 GCA_035603895.1 Pyrinomonadaceae bacterium | reverse complement strand
TCCGGCCCAGGCGTGTCTGGAAAATTTTCCAAACAAGGAAGAGAAGATTGTTGCCGCGCTTGCAAGCCGGCAACAAGACACTCGCTCTGCCGCCGCCCAATGGCTTGGCGCGTTGGGTTACAAGGACGCGATTCCGGCGCTCAGAACAGCGCTCGCAAAAGAGAAGAGCGAAGTTGTTAAAGACGAATTTATAAAGTCGCTCGAACTGATGGGAGTTCCACTCGATGAATTGCTCGATCTCGACAGGCTCGATGAAGAAGCCGAGAAGGGACTTAAGAAAGGAATCCCCAAAGACCTCGATTGGTTTCCGGTTTCGGAACTGCCAACTGTCGTCTGGGCCGACTCAGGAAAGCCGGTACCAACCGCAATCGTTCACTGGTTCATACTTCAGGGCTACAAACTCAAGACCGCGGAAGCCAGTCCCGCACTCAGGCGATACTGCTCATTATTTCGCAAAGAGGATCGCGAACGTCTCGGACGATTCGTGTTAGAAGCGTGGATCGCCCAGGACACCAAACCAAAATACACAGCGGACCAGGCGTCCGCGGAAGCCCAACGAGTGGCCCGGCAAACGGCGGCGTATGCAAAACAAGCGCCGCAGTATTATCCCGACTTCGACGAGCAACGGGTTTACCAAACGAATTTCAATTGGCTGATAGTACAACCCGAAGGTTCACAAAACAGTACCAAGGGAATACTCGCTGTCGCCGGCGCGTGCTGTGGCGGTGATGTTGCACCCACCGTTCATCGTTATGTGAAGCAGTGGTACGGAATGCGTGCCGCGCAGTGTAAAGCGTTGTTACAAGTGCTGGCGTGGGTCGATCATCCGAATGCCACGCAGGTTGTTTTATCGGTCGCGAATCGTTTTCGCACCAAAGGCATCCAGGAAGAGGCCATGCGGTTATGTGAACTGCTGGCCGATCGTAAAGGTTGGACCATGGACGAACTGTCCGATCGAACCATTCCAACCGCCGGCCTGGATGAAGCCGGGACGATGGAACTCGACTACGGCACACGCAAGTTCATCGTCACTCTCTCGGAAGATATGTCGATCGCTTTGACTAACGAGAATGCCAAGACGATCGCCTCACTACCCGACGGTAACCAGTCAGACGATCCGGAAAAGGTCAAACAAGCCAAAGCCGCAGTATCAAGTGCGCGCAAGGAACTGAAATCAGTGTTGTCAATGCAGCGCGATCGACTCTACGAGGCCCTGTGCACGCAGCGAACCTGGCGCTTCGAAGATTGGGACACCTACTTGCGCCAGCATCCGATCGTCGGACGTTACTGCCAGCGGCTCGTCTGGGTTGCTTACGATGACGAGCGCGTTGTTGAATCGTTCCGACCGCTTCCTGACGGAACGCTCACGAATCGACAGGACGATGAAGTCAAGTTAACCGAGGACACGCCGATTCGTCTCGGACACGATGAGACATTAGCTGACGACGATCGAACCGCGTGGCTACAACATTTCTCCGACTATGAAGTCGAGCCTCTCTTTCAACAGTTTGGCAAGCAGCAATTCACTCTCACTGACGATATGAAAGATAAGACCGACATCCGGGACTTTCTCGGACACATCGTCAAGGCGTTCTCGCTGCGTACCCGACTCACGCGTCTCGGTTACACTCGCGGTGCAGCAGAGGATGGAGGTTGGTTTCTTGAGTATCGAAAGACGTTTCTGAGCCTTGGCATGGAGGCAGTCATCGAATTCACTGGAAACAGTTTGCCCGAAGAGAACCGTACTGTGGCACTACAACGCCTCTATTTCACTCGCAGACTAGGCCACGGCACGATGGTGATGTCGCGAGAGTTGCCGCTGGGTAAATTGCCGCGCGTTCTACTCGCTGAGTGCTGGAACGATATTCGAATAGCAGCCGCCGATGGACCAGGCTTTGCCGCCGACTGGGAAAAACAAACTGAGGTCTGAAAAATGACTACCAATGTAAGTGAACGCCGGGCACTCCGACCTCCATGTGAAATTCTTTTCGCTGACGAGTTAGCCGCGCTTACGGCAACAGACACTGGGAAGCGACCTGACGGCTGGATGCTCTCACCACAAGCTGCACGCATCTTCATAACCGGTTCAAATGGCAAAGCGATCGGCAAGTCGACAGTGATCAGCCGAAAGTTTTACGGCGACGATGCACTAATCGATCGTTGCCTCGTCACGCTGCTCGGAAATCGAGGATTGCTACTCGTCGGTGAGCCAGGTACGGCAAAGTCGATGCTCTCCGAACTACTCGCGGCTGCTATTTCGGGTGTTTCTACGCACACGATCCAGGGAACAGCGGGCACCACGGAAGATCAGATCAAGTATTCGTGGAACTACGCGATGCTACTCGCGGAAGGTCCGAAACCGGCGGCGCTCGTTCCGTCTCCTTTATATATGGCGATGAAACACGGTTTGGTCGTACGCATTGAGGAGATCACTCGCTGTCAGCCTGAGATTCAGGACTGCCTGATTAGCATCATGTCCGACAAGGTGCTGCACGTTCCCGAACTCACCGGCGACGATGCGGCGCTGTTTGCCGAACGCGGCTTCAACATTTTGGCGACTGCAAATATTCGCGATCGCGGCGTGCATGAAATGTCGAGCGCTTTGAAACGGCGTTTTAACTTCGAGACTGTGAATCCCATCGGCGAGCGAAAGCTCGAGATCAAGTTGGTGACGGAACAGACGGAAACTTTACTGCGAGAAGCGGGAGTGCCGGTGGCGTGTCCACCGGACGTGATGGAGGTCCTTGTTTCCACGTTTCACGATCTGCGTTCCGGAGCCTCGGATGATGGTACTGTAGTGGAGAAACCATCCACCGTGATGTCTACGGCTGAAGCCGTTGCCGTCGGGTTTTCAGCCGGGCTCGAAGCGCACTATTTTGGAAACGGTCAGATGGACGGTTCTCACATCGCTCGCCAGTTGTTAGGCACGGTTCTCAAAGACAATCCTGAAGATGCGAAAAAGCTGCGCCAGTATTTTGATGTGATCGTCAAGGCTCGCGCGAAGAAGAGCCGTGCCTGGCAATCATACTGGGAAGCGCGCAAATGCCTCGATCGTTAACCGCCACAGATTATTCTTCAGAGTTGAACGCGGTCCTGGACCAGCTTCAGAGTTCAGATTGCGTCTACTTTCCGATCCGTCATCACAGTCCTGCCTGCGCCTGGCACGTCGCGCGTCTGATCCGGGAGTTGCGCCCGGCCGCGATCCTCGTCGAGGGACCAAACAGTTTCACGCAGTTCATCCCCACGATTCTCGACCGCAACACCAGAGCACCGATCGCGATCTACACACATTTCATCGACACGTCGCGAAAGATCTACAAGCCCCGCGAGAATGAACCCGATCTCGGCCCAGCGCGTTTTGCCGCTTACTATCCATTCTGTGATTACTCTCCCGAACTGGTTGCTTTGCGAGTGGGCCACGAGATCGGCGCGCGCCTGCGTTTCATCGATCTCGAATATGCGGATCAGATCCTCGCCGAACATACAAACAGAGAACAGCTAGGCAAACCGCGCATCGAGTCGTTGATGCGCGAAACACATTTGCAGGAGAGTTCCTACCTTCAAGCGTTGGCGCAGCGCAGCGGCTGCCGCGACTTCAACGAGATGTGGGACCATCTGTTCGAAGCTGATTTTCAATCGAAATCAACTGAATCGTTCATCCGCGAGTTTGGCAGTTACTGTTTCCTTACGCGCTGTGACACTCATGCCGACTGGCTCGTCGCCGACGGCACGACTGCGCGCGAAGAGGCGATGGCCGCGTCAATCGTGCAAGAACAGGAACTACTGGCGCCCGGTCAAAAGATCCTGATAGTTACCGGCGGTTTTCACAGTGTTGTGCTTCCTCAACTAGTTGCGGCCGGAGCTAAAGACGCGTCATCGTCATCACCGGCACAAGGCTCAGTCCAACAGTCAGTCATTCGCTACAGTTTTGAACAACTCGAACGGCTGAACGGCTATGCGTCCGGTATGCCGTCACCTGAATACTACAATCGCTTATGGGCCAAGTTTGAAGAAGGCAGCTCGGAACCACGCGCAGCAGTAGCCACGGCTATTCTCGTCGAGATCGGTGCACTGACCAGAAGGAAAGACTCGCAGCTTTCGTTATCGACCGCGGACGAGATCGCCGCGTTGCAACAGGCGCAGTTGCTCGCTTCATTGCGAGGTCATGCTGGTCCAACTCGCGAAGACCTTCTCGACGGTGTGCGCAGTTGTTTCGTCAAAGGCTCGATGGATGCAGAAGGCGCGGTGTTGATGGGAATCGTTGGTCACGTGCTGACCGGCAAAGACATTGGCGAGGTGCCGAGCAGTGCGGGTGTCCCGCCGATTGTTTCCAACTTCCGCAAAGAAGCCGAACGGGCGCGTCTGGACATTTCCGATTCATTGAAGAAACGGCTGTCACTCGAGATCTATCGGAAAGAAAACCATCGTCGCACGAGTCGACTGTTGCATTGTCTAAATTTTCTCGAAGTTCCTTTTGCTTCACTTCTCGCGGGGCCAGATTTTGTGCGCGGCATTGGCCTGTATCGCATTCAGGAACACTGGCATTACGCGTGGAGTCCGATAACCGAGAGCTCGCTCATCGACGCGGCCGTGTATGGCTCGACGATCGATGAAGCGTCAGCAAACCGCCTCCGCGAGGCTATTGGCCGGCTCGAAGAGGAAGGTAAAGGACGGAGTGCCAACGCGGCGGTCTCGATCTTGATTTACGCCTGTCGCATGGGCTTGCACCGTCACGTCGACAAACTGCTTGCGTTGATTGATGCGAAAGTTTGTGATGAACCTTCGTTCGTCGAGGCTGTAGGAGCAGCGAAACAACTGCTCTTGCTGTGGCAATCGCGCGAGCCACTGGAGGCGCATTCACTAAAAGAGGTTCCCGCGCTGCTGCGGTCCGCGTACTTGCGAAGTTGCTACCTGGTGGCAGGGTTGGCCCAATGCCCGGAGGAAGAGTTATCTGCCACGCTCGATAGCTTGGCGGCGGTGCGCGAGTTGTTGGAAGCGGCGTCGCCGATCGAGTTGTTAGACGAAGAAGTGTTTTGGGAGGCGGCGGCCAAAGTCCTCAAAGTAAACAATCACGCTCATCCGAGCTACAGCACTATTTGCGGCGCCATTGGTGGTCTGCTATTCAGCGCCGGCCGCATGGACCAGGCGGAGTTGGATGAACTGGTTGTTGGTAATCTGCTTGGACTGACAGATTCGCAAAAGCGCGTCGGTTTTCTCCGCGGACTGATGAAAACCTGTCGCGAAGCTGCGTGGCAAAACATTCGACTGGTCCAATCGCTCGACGAAATCATCGCGGGTTGGGACGAAACGGAATTTATCACCTCGCTTCCGAGTTTGCGATTGGCTTTCGCCGATCTGACGCCGCGGGAGACAGACAAAGTTGCGGCGCGCGTCGCTGCTTTGCACGGAAAAGAAGAACTCGGCCTGTTGACGGAGTTTCGTATTACGGAAGGCGAGCTCGAATTTAACCGGCGTCTCACCGCGCTGGTACTTAAATCACTCGCCGACGACGGGCTCTCACATTGGATCGGTGGAGACGTCGATGAGTGACAAACAGGCAAACACACTCGCCCGCTGGCGCTTAGTGCTCGGCAAATACGCGCGCGATCAAATCGATGTGGGCATGACGGCCGAACAGCAACGGATTGAGACCGCTTTGGATTTTCTTTACTCGCGCGAGTACCAGGGTCGCGGCGTGCGCGACTCGCAGCCGACTCCGGATCGGCAAGGCGGCCTCGAGCCGACACAACTGACGATTCCTCACTGGCTCAACGAAGTGCGCGAGCTCTTTCCAAAAGAGACTGTAGCCGTCATCGAAAAACATGCGCTCGATCGCTATGGATTGATGGAGTTAGTTACCGATCCCGAAATCCTGCGCCGGCTGGAACCTAACGTTCAACTACTAAAGATGTTGCTGACTTTCCGTGGTCACTTGAAGGGCGAGGTATTGCGCGAGGCGCGCCGCGTGATCACGAGTGTCGTAGAGGAGATCAAACAACGGCTGGTCCATGAAGTGCGGCGCGCGTTCTCCGGTCGCCGAAATCGTTTCCAGCATGGCAACCTGAAGCTCGCGCAAAACCTGGATTGGCGCGGCACGATTCGCAAAAACCTGAAGAACTTCGACACGCGCCGTAAACAGATTGCGGTCGAACAGGTACTTTTCTTTTCGCGCATTCAGCGCCGTCTTCCGTGGCGCGTCATACTTTGTGTGGACCAGAGCGGCAGCATGGCCGGCTCAGTGATCTACAGTTCAGTGATGGCCGGCATTCTCGCCGGCCTGCCGTTGATCGATGTGAAGCTGGTTGTGTTTGACACGTCGGTGGTGGACCTCAGCGAACATGTCGATGATCCGGTTGAGTTGTTGATGAATGTGCAGCTTGGCGGCGGTACGAACATCGGCCAGGCAATGCAGTATTGCGAACAACTGGTTGAAGATCCTCATCGCACAATCGTGGTTCTGATCAGCGATTTTTGTGAAGGCGCGGCGCCGCGTGCGTTATTGGCTTCGTGTCAACGGTTTCGCGAGGGTGGTGTGAGGTTGTTGGGGCTGGCCGCCCTTGATGAGACGGCGAGTCCGAGTTACGACGAACACATGGCTGGGAAACTTGCGGAGCAAGGTATGGATATCGCGGCTTTGACTCCGAAAATGTTTGCTGAATGGCTGGCGAAGACAATCTCTTAAACAAGCTGGCTGCACTCGTAGCCACGTTCGACGATGCTTCGTGGGAAGCGTTGGCGAGTAAAGGTCTGCTGCGGCGTGCGCGCAAGGATCTCGAAAAGGGAATTGAGATTGAGATCCGCGAACAGTCGGCGAACGTGTTGCAGATCTCAGTGCCGCCGTTTCTTGTTTCATTCTCGGAAGCTGGTCCGGGAAACGCGACTTGCAGTTGTCCGGCGCCCGGTATGTGTCAGCACATAATTGCCGCGGGTCTCTATTTACAGAGTCGAGCAAAGGTTGCCGAGGAAAAAGTTGTCACCAGTGCGGAATCGGTTCGAGATGAAATTCGTTTGCTCACAACTGAAAGGTTGAAAGCCTGGGTTGGCGCGGCGGAGTATCGCAAAGCGTTGGCGTTGCTTGAAAAGAACACGCTTCCGCCGGTTATCGACTACAGCGACGTGGTCACGGTTCGCTTAATGCCCAGTGCGATCGAAGTTCGCTTTGTACCTCACGCCGGGCTTGAAGGAATGATCTTGCCGAAGCAGCAAGGCAAGCGTGCCGGTGTGGCAGCAATCATTGCCCTCAGAAAATCTCTCGGCTTTGAGATTCCTGCGCCGGTTGGGCAACACTCGTTGGTGGAAATTACCGGCACTCCTCGCACTAAAAAAGAAATCCTCAACTCTGCGTGCTCGGTGTTGGAAGAAGCGATTGCCGTTGGCTTAAGTCATCCTTCGGAGATGCTCGTTAACCGGCTGGTTACGCTCTCCGTTTCAGCGCAGGGAGCGCAGATGCCGCGAGTTGCCCTGGCGCTCAAGACTGTTTCTGACGAAGTGAAATCGATTCTGGAACGAGAGGCTCGTGCTGATGAAGCTCGACTTCTGTTAGTCATGGGACGTGTTTATGCGTTGATGGATGCGATCCGGTCGGGCAACGATCACCAGAGCGTCGAGCTTGCCGGAACGGCCCGCGGACAATATATCGAGGTGCCTGAGATGGAATTGTCAGGCGTCGGCGCCTACACCTGGCAGACAGGGTCAGGGTATGTGGGACTGACGTTGATCTTCTGGACCAATCAGACGAGTGAGTTTCTAACGTGGTCTTATGCTCGACCGGAAATCCAGCGCGCCGATGCGCGTCAGCGTTTTTACGGCGAGGGTCCATGGGAAGGCGCACAGAGCCCGAAACAAGTTTCAACCTCCCAGCTCAAATTGCGGCACGCGCGACGTACTGTACGTGGCCGGCTATCGGGATCGACTAAAACGAGCGCGCTTGTGTTGTCTCCTGTTAAGCCGGAGACGCTTGATTTCGGCGAGCGACTGTTCACGCAGTGGAATGAGTTGGCACGGTATGTAGCTTCTAAACGGCCTCTGGGTCTTCGCGATCCGAATCCGCTGGAGCTGATCGTTGTGTTGCAACCGCATCAATTTGGTGAGCGAAAGTTTGATTCGATTACACAAACTTTTCGCTGGGAAGTGTTTGATGAAATCGGCGCGAGTCTGACACTGGCGTTGCCATTTCGTGACTGGACAAAGGAATCGGTTGCGGTCCTCGAAAGCTTAGCGCCCGCGCGGGATCAAACATGGAAGCTTCTTGTTAAGGCCACACCGGACGATAACGAACTATCTGTCGAACCGATTTCGATCCTGCGTCCTGAGAACAGCGAGGGACCGGTTTTTCATCTTGCATTTGATTCGCTTCCGGAGCCGGGTAGTGTGGACGTCGTGAGTAGCAGTGCTGACTCAGACGATCAGCCTGAAGAATCAGAAGAGGCTTTGGTCGTTGAACCAATACATGCTGCGGTAGGTTCGCTGCGTGACGTTCTAACCGAGATTAACCGTCGGTTGGAGGCTATTGCGGAATCAGGAGTTCAAACTGGCATAGTGGCCCATCGTGAATGGTTTGTGCGCGCGCGAAGCGAGATCTTCAACTTCGGCTTCACCCCTCTCGCCAAAGCGTTAGACGCACTTTGCAAACCATCAGTTTCGCCCAACGCGATCGTGAAAGCGCGCTACCTAACACATCTCTACAGTCAGGCCACCGAACACCTAAATTCCCCGTAGGAATCTCCCGTCCGCGCAACCCATGCCATCCAGATCCACATTGGGACCATCCTCTTCATCGCGTGACGGAAGTACTTGGAGGATTGGACCATTGATTGACATCACAACGTAAAGACTTGATCGGTGCGGATGGATGTCGGCCAGGACCACTCCGTCATACAACTGCTGGTCAACACGCAACGATTCCGGAACGAAACTCAACGAGGCGGATGTCGTTCGATTTAACAACCGAACGCATGCATCGTCCAGCAACGGTTGAAGCTGTTCGAGCAACAGCAGTTGCTGAGTATCATCCATTGCCGCTATTGAATCGAAACCGGGACCCTGGACAGCAAACCCCTGGGTGTCTACCGGACTGAGCATCCGAAAATCGTCTCCGCTATCCAACAGGACTCTCAGGAAATCTCTTTCAGCGCTGAAGAGCGTGCGCGTATCGTCTTCACTGGCAGCTCCGAATGCCACGTGCGCCACGGATGTGATTGAGAACTGCACTTCTAAAATGGATGGCTTTTCAAACACCCCGGAAATACAGAGCCGAACATCCGGGAAGAATACTGACAGGTAGGGCTTAAATTTATATTGCAAATACGCCCATGGTGTCACCAACAACTGCGGTGGGGTTGCCGCCCACAAGTGTATATCACGGTCAGCAATGTCGGCCGCTCCAGGCAGAATGTCAGTCAGCGTCTCGAAAATACGGTTGGTTTGATTTTCGCTGTAGTGCACCTGGAATTGTCCCGCCAGCCATTGCGAGAAAACAATTCCGTTCAGCAAATTCTGGGAGATTCCATAACCAAGCAGAGGGCGCCTTCCACCAACTCTCAGCTCTTCTATTCGATTACTGAGCCGTTCACGAAGATCCGGATCGACCTGCGTCGTCAGCGGTTGAAAATCCTGGAACGGGAAGTTCATCTTTGTGCGCGCTCCGGCAGACAGTAACTGCGCACTCACGCCATTTGTTCTCATCCAGACCAGGTTGTGCTGTGGAATCTCCAGATCGTAGTGATCTATGGGAGCGCCGGTAATCTCAAGCCGGACTCGTGTGTCAAAAGGCGGAGGCAGGCAAAAATGAGAAAGATTGTGGATCGTTTCATTTAGCCCGCTAACGGTTTGGGCCTCGATAGCTTCGCGAATGTCAGTATCGAAATGCGTCACCGCATTATTAGCAATGAAGTCAAAGATCTGATGAATTCCACTGGGAATTTCAGAGTTAACAGATACCGTAATGTCGCCATCGAGCTTAGCGTGATTCGCATGAAGCACTACTTCGTCCGGCTCTTCAGCCTGGACGGGCTTTACACTCGAGCTTAAAACCGGCTGGTCGATGACCAAACGAAGTTGCGTCGTATCCCATACAAGATACGTCACGGCAGCCACAACCAAAGCGCCGCCAAGCACAGAGGCCACCGCGGCGGCAGGCGCTTGCGATATGAGCGCCGCCAAGACAAGCAATCCCAAAGGCCCCATGCCCATGAGCGTCAGAATCAACGCGCCGACAGCAAGCGTGCCAACGATTCCAGCAGCCACTAACACTCCGGCTGCTGTCCACCAGAACCAAAATCCCGGCCAACGTTCCATGGTTAGGGTTGCGTCAAGCTTCTCAAGCGCAAGTTTGAAGTCGATGCGAGGTTCGTCACTGGAAGAGCCGACTGCGATGATGAGTTCTCTAATAGTATCGTCGTCGGAAAACTCAACCGACAACTGTTCGAGCTGGAGCTTGATATGGACTAGTTCGAAATCCCTGTTGGGCCATATATGCTCTCCGAAATCTCCCTCGAAGGGATATTTGATACGGCCTATACGTTGGGCTAGCACTGCTTCGCGAATCGCGGCGCGCGACGCCGCAGAAAGGTTATCAAACCGTTCGTCAGCTTCTATTGAATCGTCCTCTGCCAGATCCTCAAGCTCAGCCTGAATCCCGGACGGCAAGCTGATTGGCTCGTCCTCGCCTCCGAAAGGAAAAGGCGGGTCCGCCGAAGCGAAGCGGCGGGCCATGCTTTCCGCTCTTCTGTCGAGTAATCCGGTTCCTCCACCGAGCGGGTCGTCGGCCGGAGGCGGTTCTCGCAGCAGGCAGAAAACTCCATCACCCTGGCGGTTCTGACTAAACTGTTCGAGCTGATCAAGCCAGTCTATTGTGAGCTCGACATCCGTATTGTCCGGGTCGTTTGCGTCCACCCGCCCACCCGTAACCGTGTCCAGCCGATTAGCAATCAGATTGACGAGGAACTGGATTACATCGAGCAACTGCTGGCGTATCTCCAAAGCCGAACTGGCCAGCCGCGTTGAAGGAAGGCATTCCGGCAGGTTCGGTTCGAGTTTGACTTTGTACGCCTCCCCGAGTGGGCCTCGAACTACATACTCACCTTCACCCGATTGCGTGACCTGTAGAGCCGACGCCTGCTCAGTTTGCGTAGCCTTGGCCGGCGGCTTGCGCCTTGGGTGTTTGCCGCCGAGCGGATGCCACGAACGACGGTCGTCTGGGTTCTTGCGCCGAAGATCGCGGAAGTCTTTGGGAATTTGAAAGAGCGCGGGATCAAGCATACCTGTAATGATTTTGGTGACCTGATGGCGTGCCAGCATGGCGACCCGCACCCCCTTCGGATTGACGACCCACGTTTCGATTGATGCAGGTGTTCCAGCGACTACAATTTCCTGGAACGGCAAGCCTAATTCGATAAGGTCATCTATTCCCGGCAAGCATGTGCGAAGGATGATGGAGGCGATATCCCTGGAATCCTGTTGCCCAGAGTATTTGAGCACCAAATCGAGAGAGACCGCACTGCGAAGCGAAATGATTAGCGTGTCCTTCGCCTTGCTCAGTTGCCACGTTGGCTTCAACTCTTTGAGCGAGACAGGCAACCCTGCCTGCTGAAGTTGGTTCGGCGCAAAGTGTATGTAGGAGTGGTCCACTACATCGATATACACGGCTCCGAGAGTGGGGTTTTCGAGAGCAAATACCCTAAGCTTATCGTCCGTACGCACTTCCTCAGTGCGGGAAAACTCTCCGGCGGTGTGAATGCGCGTCTGCCGCTCAAGCCGTTGCGGAGCGTTTTTGATAAAGGAAGCGAAATGTTTGGGAAACGCATTCCCGGCGTTCTCCAGTTCGAAAGTCGAGTGCAGATCGAGTGTCACACCCTGAAGTGAATTCTTTGGGCCTGCCCACGCCGTCTTCGGCTTTGCAAACAGGATTTTCCGAATATCTTCGGGCTGCGCGTGGCTGAACTTGCCGGGATCGAACATGGCATTGCCTCCATAGCTAGAGTCGGTTGGATAACCATAAATCGGTCGGTGTGAGCGTTACTTTCACCAATGGGTTTACTAGTGATTTCCGTTGTGGCTTAAGAATAAATAACGAAGCAATGAAGAACGACCCATGACGCGGAGTTTTACAATTCGCTCATACGAGGTCGATCTTTGCACGCATCTTTGGGCCAAGGTATCGGTTTTCTCTTTGTCGCCGGCAAGAGAGGACTCCTATCGAGGAAATAGGGGTGAAGCAAGCTGCTTTTAGTCCAAACGCGGAAGAATGTCAATTAAACGCCTGCTTTTATTGTGTCGGAATTAATGATCATGATCTTCTGCCAGATCTTGCGCGAGAGGCCCGTCGTCAAATCTTCCACCTCATTGACCGCGGCGAGCGCCACCGGATCGTCGAACTTCTGCACGTACAAGGCGGCGAGTTTTCCGATGAGGGAAAGCATTTCACTGCAATAATCCAGGTACCGGCCCAACTCGGCTGGGCTCAGGTTGTGCTTAGGGGAAGAAGGAGTTTCCGCCATGCGGGCCAACACCCGCTCCGGATCCTTCGTCAACTGATGCATGTCTATAACGTGTGCTAACGCCCGCAGTTCGTGAATCGCTTTGAGCGCACGGCGGCGCTTGATGCGCGTCTCGGCAGTGACCAAAAACAAAATCGCGGCGCTGAGGAGAAGAAAGAAATTCAGGCCGGCCTCCGAAACCTGCACCAGCACGACCAGGTCGAAACCGTTGCGGGGCCAGGCCGCACTCGCCAATACAAAAATGAGCACGCCAATAATCATCGTGACCAGCGCCCCGGTAATAACTCGCAGTGACCTTTGCGGCTTGGCGATCCAGGCTGAGCGCCTCTGCGATTCCTCTGCAACTGTCAGCAACTCCTGACAAACTTTGTCGAGACCGGAATCGGGGAACCGCTCGGCAATTCTTCTACTGAGCGTCGCGATGGTGGCAAGAATTTTCTCGGAGTCTAAGCTACGGTACATTGAGTATTTTGCACCCAGCTACAAGATGAAGTACGACACGCTCGATTGTGTGTCACATTCACACGACTGATCAAGGAAAACGTGGAGCGATCCGTTGAGCTTGGTCCAAATTTGGCCACACAGTTCTTTACAAATTGAGCACCTCAAGCACAATATCAGGGTTCGTGAATCCGACTCCCTGCGCGAAAGGCCGTACGTTGCTCAACAGAACTTTGTTCGCATCGATTCCGAAAATGACAATGAAAACCTGCACCTTACTCATCCTGTTGATTGCCTCAATCGCAACGTCTGCTCAGATACCTCGAACAACGCCGGGTTCCGAGGCGGAATTGGCCCAAATAACCGAACGCGGACGAAACCTTGCTGAATACGACGTCGCAGCGTGGCATGGAAGTGATGCGGTGATGGCATTGCAGCCAACGGAAGGTAGCGTGGTGCGTTACATTGCGAAACGAACCGGCAACAGTTGGACCGTGGCATTTGGGCGCTTGAATGAAGCACGCGATAAATTTTTGATCAGTTACGAAGCTATCCAGGGAAGTACGCCGGAAGAGTTCAAGGCGGCAAAACTTGGACCACCCAAAGAGGACGTGGGGTTCTTTCTGTTTGCTGCCAGAGCTATCGACACATCGTTGACCGACTTTAAGGGCGAGGCTCGACCCTACAACGTGGCCGTGTTGCCCGCACCCTCAAATCAGCTTTACGTCTACGTTCTTCCAGCACAAACAGAGAACGGAATTTATCCCCTGGGTGGCGACGTGAGGTATTTAGTTTCTGCGGACGGGCTGAAGATAGTCGAGAAGCGTCAAATGCATAAGGCGATCATCGAGTTTTCGACGTCGGGAAACGTCAAGGCCGGGTATCACACCGCGATCATGGATCAAATTCCGGAAGACAGCGACGTATTTCATGTGTTAGCCAGGAAACCGTCAATGCCGGAATGGATCGCCACGAACATGTTTGTTTATAAGATAGAGCCAGACGGTAAGATTCGGTATCTCATGACCACGGAAGCATTTCGGAAACTTAAGCAGCCGAACGAATGACGCGATCAAAAAGCCGGAGGTTGCGGCGGGATGGCATTGCGAGTTCGCTTTTGTCTTGAGACGATCGCTCTCAACACGAAGTAGGTCGCGAGGGAAAAAAAGAGGGTATCCAACACTATCCCTATCGCTAGTGAGATCCAGATCAGAGCGCTTGTGGAAATCCCTGGCACACACCGCATAATCCATATAGGCCATCCAAAGAACCACAGAAAAAACATCACCGAAGCATCGTCTTTGAACAAGGCCCTTACAAAAAGTACGGTTATGAGAATGCCGACGGTTACAAATATCCCTGTAGCCAGGGAAATGAGAAAGAGTTTCATGTGCCTTCAAAGAATAGCAGACTCAGCGGGTGATGCCTTCCTCCAGTTGGGCAGGAGCCCGGAGCAATAAATACGACCTGTTCCCCGTCTCAAAAGGCTTGCCACGCCGGTTGAAATATAATTACACTCCGCGCGTTTCTTCCCACATCCTGCGGAGGTCTCCTCATGATCGATCGACAGGGTTACCCAACCGCAAATGCCTGGAAGCACCGTTGAAAGGAGGCATGAATCCAGATGACTAAGGCAAAACTCTTCAGTGTGATAGGTAGCGCAACACTCGCGTTAGTCCTGGCCTTTGGATGGAATTTAACCGGTTGGCTAAAGGATGCTAACAAAATATCTAACTATGAGCGGCTTTTAATACTCCTGGTTTTGGCCGGCATTTTTGTCGTACAGCAAATATACGTCGCACTGCCGAAGCCTGTGGATAATGACGAAATTGACAAGCGCAGGGCACTCATGAAGATTTATCTGAGGTCAATTTACTTCGCGTATTGCGACGAGTTAAAAGCCATGATGGACCAGAAAGGACCCGTAGAGGGAGCGGTAAGGGTACATTTAATGTTGCCCACCTACCGAGCATTCGGATTATTCGGATCCTATCTGAAGGTTTACTACTACTACAGCCCGATCGTCTATAACCCTGCCGAGTTAGATTTGCCGTGGAAGATGAACGAAGGAACCTGTGGATGGGCTTGGAGCAAACGCACGATCACGCCCTGGGATTCTGAGGATCCTGAGTTGTCGAGACCTATGCACGACACAACCGAAAGGCAACGTGAAGTGGTTAAGTCCATCAAGTCGGTGATAAGTTTTCCTATCCGGCACCATGGTAAGGTTGTCGGGGTACTGGGACTTGACAGCAAACTTAATGTCACGAGTACGAAATTCAAAGAGGACCGAATGCATGAGGCACTTGACAGGTTGGCTCAGGCACTCGCACCATATTGTCCAGCAGATGGAGTTAAGGCGTATAACTAGAAGGAGTATCGTAAAGTGTCGATAAAACCTGCTACAGCTCAGGCGTACGCTGAAGTCGAAGTAGAGCATATTGAGGGCGATTTGACAGAGTTTGAGAATGTACTAATGTCTGTGTCCCTACCTAAAGGGCTTCGAGTAAGAATCTCCAAGGATGAAAACCTCAGTGAAGAGGGGCATGAATTAGTTAAAGAGGGCATCCTCGAGATCTCCTGATAAACCTATCGTTCGCTTTTGAACTCGCACCTCACTAGAACTTTCAGCCTAAATAAATAAGAGTTTTGCGTTACTGTTCGATCTTGCTTGTGATGGTCGGCCTCTTTTGCTGAGAGCATCGTTCAAAAGTGCATTGTACAATTCGCACGGACCAGAGCCTGAAATGCCATGCTCAAAGCTGATGAACTCGTTCAAGCCGTAGACCTGCACCGCCGTAGCTACAATCTCCTCCTTTGGCTACGCACGGCAATTGCAAAAGGTGTGATTCAAGTAACCCGCGCTCATGAGTACATGGATGAGGCTGAGGCGGCGGAGGATTGGATTGAGTCGCACTTTCTTAATCTGCCTCCGAACTGTAGACCTGAACGAGAACAGCTCAAACCATTCTCGCGTTTCTTCGCGACGTATCTGACGACGTCGTTCGAACTGGTAGACCAGCCGTTTCACCTATTGGAAAGTAAGTGCGGTTGCTGTTGCCCGATCTGCGCCTATTTGACCGGGCCTCATCATCTCAAGACGAAGAAGCTATTCCGTCGTGATAAGGAGCGCGCGAGAAAAATCAAGATCGCGGCGCTACAACAACTTTCCCGAGAACACAACAAATACCTGGCTCAAGAGCAGGCTGAGAAACTGGTTGACTCGCACACTACTGCCAGAGAAATAGCAATGTTAGCTTACGGCCAGCAGTTGGTGGCACGCACTCGCGGTAATTCGGAAGGTCCCGCCGTGTTGGCGCTGTGGCGAGAGATTGCCTGGAACAGGACCGCGCCGAAAAAAGACTTTACGCTGGAAGCAGAAGATATCCTCCAGGCTGAACAAACGCTGGCAGGCACGTTGGTTAACCTGGATTAGTCGGCGTCGTGAGTCACACGACCTTTTATAGTGCTCGACTTGCCTGTTAAGATCAGCGCCGTTCCGGGAGGAGACCTCGATGTTCTGTCCTCAATGCGGTCATCAGCAGCCCTCCAACGAGATGCGTTTCTGCTCGCGCTGTGGACTGTCGCTCGGTCTCGCGACTGACTTGCTGCCCACCAGCGGTAACCAACTGCAACGTGAAAAACGCGAGTTGATGGGCGTTGGATTGATGATGGCTACTGTCCTGATGCTGGCGAACTTCTTCCTCGTCTTTGGACTGGTCACGCTGCCACATCTGGCGAACCCCGTTTTTCTATGGTTGTGGTTGACGTTTCTGGTGACTGCTTTGAGCGTCGGAGGAGTCGGGCTGGTGAATTTGATCCGTGGCGGTTTCTTCAAACGGTTAAAGGAACGCGACGCGCGTGTGCGCCTCATGGATATCGAACAAGAGCGCCGTTCTCAAATTAACGAGACGAGGAACGCGGCGATCGAAACGCCAGCGAAGCCGCCGTTTGTGCTTGAGCCAGGAAGTGTTACTGAAACAACGACTCGCGAATTAGAGCGGTAGCCCAGACAGCGATTAGTTTTGATAAAGGAGACCTTCAATGCGTCAAACGAAGCTCGAGGGCAAGCTCGTAAAAGTAGCAGGCGTTTTGCGTTACGACTTTATCGCTCAGTAAGCGCCGAGGTCGCCGACGAAAGCGAAGTAAAGAATCACCGCCAGCACTTGCGATCCAAAGTAGCTCGCGATCAGCGCGAACAACGGCAACAAGCCTTTCACGCCACGCGTTTGTATCAGGTGATAAGGAATTATGAAGATCCAGCCATAAGAGACCAATAGTCCCTCACAATAGACCGGGTTAACCGCCGACTTGAGCTTTTCAGTTCTCAACCACCACACAGCCGCGCAAGGTACAGCTGCGATGTAAAGGAACTCCACCGTCGGTAAGGGTTCAAGTCCGCACAGTTGATAAAACATCGCGGTGAAGTTGTAAACAAAGATGAGGATGGTTAACAGTATCAACATGGGCCAGGAATTATACACGCTTCAGGCGGATGATAGTTGCACCTAATCCACCCGCTTCCGGTGGCGCGTCGGTCCAGTCCAGAACGAAATCCGTGCGCGCCAGAATCGTGCGAACCATTTCCCGTTGCACCCCGATACCTTTGCCGTGAATGATCCGCACCACCGGAAAACCCTTCTCACGCGCGATCTCCAGATACTCCTCCACCACGCGCTTCACGTCGCGCGGAGGAATCGTGTGTAGATCGAAAACGTCCGTTATCTCGATTTCGACAGGCTCAGGAAAAGGATTCTCCTCGTTCATACGCGTTTGACCCCTCTCTGTTTGACACCTCTTCGGGCCCACTTGTAGACTCGCTCTCTTTCAATCCTAACATCTTAAATCGAAGGAAATTATCTGTATGGGTGCGCGAAAGAAGATCACCGTTGTCGGCGCGGGAAACGTCGGCGCAACTGCGGCACACTGGCTCGCCGCGAAGGAACTCGGCGACGTTGTGCTCGTCGACATCATCGAGGGAGTGCCGCAAGGTAAGGCTTTAGATTTGGCCCAAGCCGCGCCGGTCGAGGGCTTCGACGTCCGTATGATTGGCGCCAACACTTACGATCAAACCGACAATTCCGACGTCGTGATCATCACTGCCGGCCTGGCACGCAAACCGGGCATGAGCC
>DATNJO010000343.1:0-4517 GCA_035603895.1 Pyrinomonadaceae bacterium | reverse complement strand
GTCTGCGTTTATCCCGACGTGCTCGAGGTATTGCCACATTCGCTGTTCGCGATTCAGCCGTCCACTCAAGAGATCGAAGGTTAACCAGCGGCGTTCGTTCTCAAATTCTGCCTGGTAAGCCAGCGGCCGCGTGCTGTACGTCCTGCCCAAATCTTCCGTTTGAATCAAACGCGCGTAGGGATTCAGTTTGCGGATCTCGCGCATCGCGAGCACCGTTGCACGACATTGCGCCAACAACGCTTTTGAGAACAGAAGCGGATCGCGTTTGTGTGGATACCAGTGGCCGTAGAGACAACTGAAACGCGCGGTGGTCAGCGGTTCGTTTACCGGCGTGTAGTCTTCGACCCACGGAAAGCGTTGCGCGACTGCGCCAGCAAAACGCGCGAGTTTTTCCGGAAACTCCGGATCGAGCAGATTCGTGTAGGGCGGACCACTGCCGTGATGCAGCAGGCCGATAATCGGCTTAATACCTAAACCGCGAAGACCGTTGAGCCGTTCGTCGGCCCAACGCCAATCGCATTCGGCGAGACTTCGCGGAGCCGTGCGTTCCCATAACACCGGGTACCGCACACACTCGATCCCCAGCGAAGCGAGGCGATCGAGATCGCTGATGCGTAACGCATGCCCGCTGCGTTCAAGTTGATCGGAATACCTGTTTCCTACTCGATTGACTGTCGCTTCCACGCCGGCCCACAAAGCCAGCGCCGCTTCATCACTCATCTTTTCACTAATTACTTGTCCGCGCTCTCTGTGCTTGTCCGTGGTGATGATTCGCCACAGATAGAACGGATGCCACGGACAATCCTAAGTCTTTGCGTTTCACGCTGTTCATCTTCGAGTAAACAGTCAGAGCCTGGGCGACGATCTGATCCATGTTGTAATACTTGTACGTGGCCAGCCGGCCGACAAAGTGCACGTCGGGTGTATCGTCAGCCAACGCTTTGTACTGCGCGTAGATCGCCGCGTTCTCTTTCCGAGGCACCGGATAGTATGGGTCGCCTTCGCTCTGTGGAAACTCGTAGACGATGCTTGTCTTCGCATGTTCCTGACCAGTCAAATACTTAAATTCCGTCACCCGCGTGTACAAGTGCTCGTTCGGATAATTGATCACCGGCGCTGACTGGTAAACCGGAACATTGTGCGTCACATGTTTGAACTCGAGCGAACGATACGGCAACTTCCCGTAACGATAATCAAAGAACGCATCGACTGGACCAGTGTAGATCATCTCCCGAAACGGAATGTCTTTCTCAACTTCACGATAATCACAATTCAATAACAACTTGATATTCGGGTGGTCCAGCATGTTTTCAAACATGCGCGTGTAGCCGTGCAGCGGCATGGCCTGGTACGTGTCCGTAAAGTAGCGATCGTCGCGATTGATGCGCGTCGGAATGCGTGAGGTCACGCTGGAATCGAGTTCCGACGGATCGAGTCCCCACTGTTTGCGCGTGTAGTTGCGAAAAAATTTTTCGTACAACTCGCGCCCAACCTGGCTCACTACAACGTCTTCCGACGTTGTGACCCGCTCTTTCGGCTCTGCGACTTTCTTGAAAAAGTCCTGAACTTCAAACGAAGTCAAACTCAAGCCGTACAGCGTATTGATCGTGTCCAGGTTGATTGGAATAGGAACGATTTGCCCGTCAACAGACGCACGCACTCGATGTTGATACGAGCGCCATTCAGTAAATCTTGATAAGTACTCGAAAACTTCGCGTGAGTTGGTGTGAAAGATGTGTGGTCCGTACTTGTGAACGAGAATGCCGTCCTCGTTGTAATGATCGTAAGCGTTACCGCCGATGTGCGGACGCCTATCGCAAAGCACCACCTTCTTGTTCGAACCCCTTGCCAGCCGCTCCGCGAGTACGCTGCCCGCGAAACCGGCGCCTACAATCAGATAATCAAACACGGCACAATACCCCCTTGTTTCGTCTTGTTTGAGTTCAAGTTTTTAGCTTGTCCGGCAACCTAAAGATTGAACTCTGAACTACTACTGCTTTTGAGTTTCGTTCTTAGGCTGCTGCAATACCCCGTTGCGCTTGTCCCGCGCGTGCGCGTAGCGCAGCGCGCGTTTTGTTTGCCACTGCTTCATCGATCAGCCGCGACATTTGCGCCCACGTCTCATCCCACGACATCGTCGCGAGGAATCCGTCGACTGTCTTCAGCCACTGACTGCGGTTCGCTTCTGAATTCAGCAACTCGTTGATCGCCGCGGTAAATTCCTGCGCATCGTTGGCAATACGAACCAGGCCCATCTGACCGTAGGGATGAACGACGTCCCGAATCGGTGTTGAAACAACGGGCTTTCCGGCCGCCAGGTATTCAGGTGTTTTTGTCGGGCTGATAAATCGTGTGGATTCGTTTTGCGCGAACAACAGTAGCGCAATGTCCCAACCGGCGATGTACGCAGGCAGGTCCTCGTAACTCTTGCCGCCGAGGTAATGAATGTTTTCGCGTACGGGCAGAATCTCCGGATCGATCTTTACAACCGGCCCGATGATCACGAAGTGGCAGTCAGGACGAGCCTTGGAGATCTGATCGAGCAGTTCGACGTCGAACCGTTCGTCAACGACGCCGAAGAAGCCGAGACGCGGATGCGGAATGTCCTGCTGATCCTCAGGTTCGACGATCGCCGTTCGCGCCTGCATGAAATGATCGCGATCGATACTGCTCGGGAAAGCATAGACCGAGTGATGCTGGTCGCGTTTCGCTTCGTAAAGACTCTGGCCGCCCGTGAAGACGAGATCCGCGGTTTTAAAAAGTTCGCGTTCGCGATGCTTCAGACATTCCGGCGCGCCTTTGAACGCTGAGAGCTCATCCATGCAGTCGTAAATCACCGCCAGCGGATGCAGGTGACGAGTGAAATCCAGCGCCATCGGTGTGTAATACCAGGCTATGTATTGCTGAATGTTATTTTCCACGAGCAGTCTTTGCACCATGTCATGTAGCACGGCGAGTTTCGCCACTTCACTGCGCAAGCCCTGCGGCAGATGTGGCACAACAACTTTAAGATTTTTATCGCGCTCGTGTATCTCAAGCCGCATAGAGCCGTTATCGAAGATCGGTTCTTCTACAAAGAAGACGCGGCGATCGCGTGCGCTGCGTTTAAGCAAGTGTTGCGGACGTTGATATACGAAATCCCAACGCAAGTGAGAGAAGCAGATCAAGTCGGGTTTGTTCTGACTGGCGTTTAGAGCGTAATTCTCAGCGTGCACGAGTATCTCCTGCAAAACAAAGTTTGAGTTAACGAGTTATCTAAACTACGATTGGCGGGTTGCGTTTCGGCGATTTAGACGACGCAGATGATCTTCCACAAAGTTGTCATAAGTATCGCCAGATCGTCATTTTAGATTCCTTCTGAACGTTCCCCGCTTTGTTTCAATACAGCGACCTGTGCGCGTTCGTTTTTTTTCCATTCGAAAACAACAGGCGGGTTCGGGTCGCACTCAGTAGTGAGCAAACAGAGTGCCTGAGGATCATCTACTTACTGCGATCTATTTAGGCTGTTGGTGGGGCAAGTTGTAAGAGTGCGTCGAGTTGATCGCCCGGCAGAGTTTCAACCGGTTCGAGATCGCGGCGAAAGATTCGCGCACCGGAAGATCCTTTCAACAACGTTATGCCGTCTTCGAGACGAAGTATCGCGCCTTCGCGTAGTGCGGCGACTGGCGTGTTGTCTTCTTCGAGAAACTGGAGCAAGCGTTGCTCGCGTGTCTCGCCCATGTGAGTTGAGTTCTTGTCAGCGTCGAGGTAGTGAGGATTGATTTGAAACCAAACCAGTCCGAGCGCATTGAACGACGGTGGCTGTACGATCGGCATGTCGTTGGTTGTTTTTATAGTCGGCGCAGCGACGTTCGAACCGGCGCTGGAACCGATGTAAGGCATTCCTTCGCGCACGCGCTCGCGAATCGGATCGAGCAGATTGAAATCGTAAAGAGCTTTCAGCAGGCGGAACGTGTTGCCGCCGCCGATGAAGATCGCCTCAGTGTCTCTCACCGCGCGCACCGGATGGGCCGTAGTGTGAATCGACGTTAACTCGTAACCCATCTTCGCGAAACGCTCCGTGGCCGTGGCGGCATACGCATCGCGATTGTGAAGCGCGTAAGGCACAAACAACACCCGCTTCAACCCGCCGAGGAAATCGCGAATCTCTTCTTCCGCATGGTCCAGGTACCCACTGCCGTACAGCGTCGAATTACTGATGAGTAACAACTGCATACATCACTCCTCCAACGATTCCGCAAATTGCCACGAGCGCCACATCGCGCTTCAACCAAACGATCGACAGAAAAGCCGCGACAGCAAGCAACACCGACGGCCAACCAGTGATCGCTTCCGGAGCTAGCTCCAGCGAAACCACCGCGATCACGCCGACAACCGCCGCGCTGACGCCCGCCAGGAACGCCTGAATTGCAGCGCTATCCTGCACTTTTTCGACATAATGCGCCCCGCCGAGGACGAATACAAACGACGGTAAAAAAACGAAGAAAGTGGCGACAATCGCGCCCGCCAATCCTCCC
>DATNJO010000342.1:0-3628 GCA_035603895.1 Pyrinomonadaceae bacterium | reverse complement strand
TAGCGCGGTTAACGCCGGCACTTTCTTCGCATTCGAGCTGGGTTGGGATCGAGGCCAGGACAATCCGATCTGGTTCTGGTTCAAGAACACGGGTTTCTTTATTCCACTGATTGTCGCGGCCGTGCTCTACAAGAGCAACGGTTTTCTGGTGCGCAGACGGCTGCTCTTGTTTTACCTGCCGTTCACTCTTTGCTTCATCATTCCAAATTTCGTGAAGATGGCGCCGTGGATTTGGGACAACATCAAGGTCCTTTATTACTGGTGGCTCGCTTCGGCGCCGCTGGTTGCTTTGTTGCTGGCGAAGCTCTGGCAACAGGGTCCGATTCGCAAAACCGTGGCGGTTATTTTGTTTGTCGTCGTCACGCTCGCGGGCGCGCTCGACGTCGCGAATATTGCTTTGCGCTCGACGAAGTATGAAATCTTCAGCGCAGAAGGAATTGCGTTTGCCGAGCTGGTAAAAGAGAAGACTCCGCGACGAGCGTTGATCATTCATGCGCCGGTGCATAACACGCCGGTTTTTCTGACCGGGCGTCGCTCGCTGATGGGTTATCCCGGACACATCTGGACTCACGGTCTTAATTTTGTGGAGCGCGAAGGTGAGATCAAACGCATCTACTTCGGTTCGCAGGATGCGGCGCAGTTACTAAAATTTTACAACGTCGATTATGCTGTCGTTGGACCACAGGAACGTGTGGTGATGCAGGCCATCAACGACCAGTTCTTCAGTCAGTTCGAAAAGGTTGGACAAGTTGGCGAATACAGCCTCTACAAGATCAATCGGTAGTAGGAGGACTCGTAGCGCAGCAGTCGCAAGGAATGCGCCGCGCGTGGAACCGCCGCCCGATCTATCCGAACGCGCGTGGTGGATCGGCGTGATTGTGATCTTTCTGATCGCCGCGGTGTTGCGCTTGTACGATCTCAATCTCGTACCGCTGCACCATGACGAAGGAGTCAACGGCAACTTTCTCCTGCGTCTCGTGCGCGAGGGAAAGTATTTCTACGATCCGGAAAACTATCACGGCCCGACTCTCTATTACTTCGCGGCGTTCTTTCCGTGGCTCGTGCGCGCGCTGTTCGGTAAGACGGCGATGGAGAATTACGGGCTGACTACAGTCGCCATTCGCATGGTGCCCGCTCTCTTTGGTCTGGCGACGATCTGGTTGATCTTCTTATTGCGCCGTTGGCTCGGTACGGTTGCGACTCTAAGCGCGGCTTTGCTCCTCGCGGTCTCTCCTGGCGCTGTTTACTTGTCTCGCTATTTCATCCACGAGACGCACTTTGTTTTCTTTACCTTCGCAATCGTCGTTTCGTGTCTTTATTTATACGAACTCCAAAACCCGTTCTATTTGATACCCGCGGCAGCTTCCGCCGCGCTACTCTTCGCGACGAAAGAAACAGCGTTCATCTCAGTCGGTGTACTGATCATCGCTTTGGGGGTGACGTTTGTATATTTGCTTCTCCATCGCGGAAAGGTGAGGCCCCCGAAAGCTAAAGGTCGATCGCAGCCGGAAGTGTGGTCGTTGAGCGACTTGGTCGACGAGCTTGGCGGACCGTTGATGGTTGGCTTCTCCGTTGTGCTCGCCGCGATCACTTTTGCGGGTTTGTACTATCTCTTCTACTCGTCGTTTACGAAGAACCCAAACGGCCTTTCCGATTCGTTTCAGACCTTTGCTATATGGAAAAAGACGTCGAGCCTTGCGCACGTCCATCCGATTTACACATACGTCGGCTGGATGATGAAACGTGAAGGCGCACTGCTGTTGTTGGGCGTTCTCGGCGCGCTTCTCATCGTGCTGAAACCCAAAAACCCGTTCGCACTTTTCTCGGCACTTTGGGCGTTTGGGCTGATGGCGGCTTACTCGCTCATCGGTTACAAAACGCCATGGCTGATGCTGAGCTTTATTGTGCCCCTTACGCTGATTGGCGGTTACGCGGTGCAGGCGATTTGGGAGTTGGAAGGACGTCAGTGGCGCTGGACGGGCGTGGTTCTGGTTCTAGCGTTGTCGGTAACGGCTTATCAAAGCATCGATCTCAACTTCATCAACTACGACAACGACGACCAGCGTTACGTCTACGTCTATGCTCACACCACTCGCGGAATACTCGACCTCGTCAAGGAGGTCGATCGGATCGGAAACGAGCGAGGCGGCGGCCAGACCGGCATCACGATCGTCAGTCCTGATTACTGGCCGTTGCCGTGGTACTTGCGCGGCTATAGTCGCGTGGGCTACTTCGGCCAGATGGCGCCCTCAATCGAACCGATGATCATCGCCAACGCCAACCAGCAACCCGAGGTCGAAGCGAACTTCGGCCAGCTCTACCAGCAGGTTCGGTCCAGGCAATCAGACGGCGCTTTTGACTTGCGGCCGGGCGTCAGACTGTTGTTGTACGAACGGCGAAAAGACGCCGTCATTACCGAGCCGCCATCCCTCAAAAAGTAGCGACAAACTGACACGGCCGAAAACGGATAGGTACTTCACGTTGTGGTTGACATTCTAAGCGTGTGCAACTTATAGTGCCCCAACGAAATGTTCAAACTCCAACGTCTGGAAATCACCGGGTTTAAATCCTTCGCCGACTACACCGAAATAGTCTTCACAGGAGATGGAATCACCGCCATCGTTGGCCCAAATGGCTGCGGTAAGAGCAACGTAGCCGACGCGATCGCCTGGGTGCTGGGCGAGCAACGCGTTAAGCATCTGCGCGGCGGTGAGATGAAGGACGTCATCTTCCAGGGCGCGCGCAATCGTCCGCCGAGCGGCATGGCCGAAGTGGTGATGCACCTCGTGCGTGACGAAGTCGACGAAGTCGAACCGGACATTGAAGACATCGATTCGACGTTGGAAAAGATCGACGACCGGCTCGTCAATATCCAAATCGAAGCCGCAGAGCAAACCGCTGAACCCGAACCGCCCGCTGAAACTGCTGGAGTTGAAGCGCCTGCGGAAACGGAACTCCAAAATCCCACTCCTAAGACGGTCCACAAGCGCCACTGGCGACGACGGAACCTCGCCCTTGAGTTTGCTCCCGGTGAAGCTGTTTCCGTAACCCGCAGACTCTATCGTTCAGGCGAGAGCGAATATCTCTTAAACGACAAAATCTGCCGCCTGCGCGACATTCAGGATCTGTTCTCTGGCACTGGTCTCGCCGGCGGACACTACGCCATCATCGAACAAGGCCGCATCGGTCAGATTCTTTCAGCCAAGCCGATGGACCGCCGCACGATCATCGAGGAGGCGGCCGGCATCACGAAGTTTCGCGTGCGCCAACGCGCCACTGAAGCGCGACTCGAATCCGCGCGCTCCAATCTCTCGCGTATCTCCGACATCGTCGCGGAGATCGATCGCCAGGTAAACAGCCTGCGCCGCCAAGCAGGGAAAGCTCGTCGCTACGGCGTGCTGCGTGAAGAGCTGCGCGAACTGCTGCGTCATGTTTATGTCGCCGAAGACCGCAAACTCGCCACCGTTCTCGAAGAGACACACACGAAGCTCAGCGAAGTAAGCGAACTTGAACTTCGTATCAGCGAGGATCTCAGTCAACGCGAAGAAGCCGCACGTACGGCGACGCAACAGGCGCGCGCATTTGAAGACGAATTGTCGGCGGTGAGAGCCGCAGCTGCGGAAGCCGT
>DATNJO010000341.1:0-12407 GCA_035603895.1 Pyrinomonadaceae bacterium | reverse complement strand
GATGAAGCAGCGCGGGCTCGAGCCTCGTTTACTCGAAGGACCGACTCAAGGTACGCCACCGGCGGTCTATGCCGCATGGAAAGTGCCCGGAGCCCAACGCACCCTGCTGCTCTACGCCCATTACGACGGCCAGCCCACGGATCCAAAACAGTGGACCGGCACGCATCCGTGGCAACCCGTGTTTCGTCACGCAGCGATAGAAGCAGGCGGTAAGATCGTGCCCACACCGCCGGCAAACGAACCTTCCAATGGCGACTGGCGCATCTACGCGCGCTCTGCTTCGGACGACAAAGCCGGCGTGATGGCGATTCTCAACGCCTTCACCGCTCTTAAAGCCACGGGCATTACTCTAACTTCCAACATCAAATTCTTTTTCGAAGGCGAAGAAGAAGCCGGTTCGCCACACCTCGCCGAGATCATCAAAGCGCATCGCGAACTGCTCGCCGCCGACGCGTGGATCATCTGCGATGGACCAGTGCACCAGTCGGGCGTAAAGCAGGTCGTGTTTGGCGCGCGCGGCGATGTTAATGTCGACGTCACGGTTTACGCAGCAAAGCGCCCGCTACACAGCGGTCACTACGGAAACTGGTCGCCAAATCCCGCAATGATGCTCGCGCGATTGCTCGCCTCGATGAAAGACGCGGACGGACGCGTACTCGTCGATGGTTGGTATGCAGACGTGGAACCGTTGGGCGAACGAGAACGCCGCGCAATTACCGATGCACCGCAATACGATGAAGAACTCAAGAAGCGATTGGGTTTGAGTCGCACTGAAGGCTCTGGCAAATCGTTGATGGAGTTGATCAACGTTCCTTCGCTGAACGTCAACGGGTTTGCGAGTGGCGACGTGGGCGAGTTGGCGCGTAACGTAATTCCCACCACGGCGACAGCGGTGCTGGATCTGCGTCTCGTGAAGGGAAACGATCACCGGCGGCAGGTCGAACGCTTGATCGCGCACGTTCGCAAGCAGGGTTATTTCGTTACGGATAAAAATCCAACAGACGCCGAACGCGCGCAACATCCGCTGATCGCGCGCATCAACGTCCGGCCGGGTGGTTACAACGCCGAACGCACGAGCATGGACCTGCCCATCTCGCTTGCCGCTGTCGAAGCAGTGCAATCAACCACACGCGACAAGATCGTGTTGCTGCCGACTTCCGGTGGCAGCCTGCCGCTTTCAATCATCACTGAGAATCTCAAAACCGTAACGATCTCCGTGCCGATTGCAAACTACGACAACAATCAACACGCGGAAAACGAAAACGTTCGTTTGCAGAACCTTTGGGACGGCATCGAGACGTTTGCCGCGTTGATGACTATGAGCTACAAAGAGGCACAAGGAACCCAAAGATGAGTGAACTGTTTATCCCCCTTCTCCTCGGCACAAATCGCAAATTGCGAAAGAGTGTATTTGCCGCTCACTGGCTACTCGGCGAGATGAAGAAGCGTCCCGAAATAGAAACGCGCCTCTTCGATGCCGCGGAATTTGCTTTGCCACACGACGATTATGGCCAGGAGATCAAACACCATTTTCCGGAATGGCGAGAAGCGATCGTTCGCGCGGATGGATTAGTGATCGTTACGCCTGAATACAACCACGGTTATCCGGGAACGATGAAGGCTGTGTTGGACCTGTTGCTCAAAGAATACATCCACAAAGCTGTGGCTTTCGTCGGCGTTTCGGCAGGACCGTGGGGCGGCACGCGCGTCGTCGAAGCGATGGTCCCAATGGTGCGCGAAATGGGCCTCGCGGTTACGTTCACTGACTTGAATTTTCCGAAGGTACAGAGTGTCTTCGACGAGCAGGGTAAGCTACTCAATCCGATATATGAGAAATTCGCTTCGGATTTTCTCGACGAACTGATCTGGATGAGCCGCGTGCTTAAGTGGGGACGCGCAAACGTCCCCTCCAAGTTTCACACCTGATTAAAACGTGCAGCCGTACTGCTGCATCGACTTGCGCGCGTTTTCAAGATGGTTCTGACAAGCCGTCGCCAACGCGGGCCGGGTTTGTGGATCGCTGGCCATTCTCTTCCATTCAGAGCGCCACGTTGTCATTGTCGCCTGGAATCCCGGGCGCACCGCGGCAGGCACCTTGGTAGTAATGCAGGTTTCGTAAGCGTTCAGAAAATTATCGCACTCCGGCACGCCGATTTGATCGGCGGCGGCGACCGTAGCAGCGGGAGTCGCAGCAACACTTTCGCCGCTGGAACTATTCGTCGGCGTTCCATTCTTATTCGTCGGACCACCACACGCCAGGATCAAAAGACCAATTACGAGACAGCATACCAAGAGGAGAGATCTCGACATTTTTATTCTCCTTGATCCAAAATGGCACAGCTTGGGAATAATACACCAAAACTCTCTCTCCCCTTACGTTAGCAGTTAAAGGAGATCACCAATGCAGCCCAGAACAATCCTCGCCTTGTTGCTGTTGTTTTCTATCTGCCTGCCTTTGCCCATGGCAGAGGCCCAGACAACGCCCTCTAGCGAGCAGGACAAAAATGACGATGTGGTCCGAATCACCACTAACCTGGTACAAATCGATGCCGTCGTGACGAAAGACGGTAAATCGGTACGCGACCTAAAGGCTGAAGATTTCGAGATCTACGAAGACGGTCGCAAACAACCGATCACCAGCTTCGCTTACATTTCCAATCTTACCGGCGCTCCGTCTCCTGCTTCATCCGCGACGGCTGGCAAAGGCCGCGCTGAGGTTCCGACCGGACCTATCCAGCGCGATGTTGCCCGGCGCACGATCGCCATCGTCATCGACGATCTGGGCATGTCTGCGCAAAGCATGAGTGAGGCGCGCCGTCAGGTACGAAAGTTCATCGCTGAAGAATTACAGCCTAACGATCTCGTGGCCATCATCCGCACGGGCGGTGAGATGGGTGCGTTGCAACAGTTCACCAACGACAGACGCCTGCTGAATCGCGCAATTGATCTGCTACGTTGGAATGCGTGTAGCCGCGGGGGAGTTTCCGTCTTACCGGATGCTGAAGATATGGCTATCGGCGGTTGCGGCGGCATGACTGTCTTGTCAACTTTGAAAGCCTTGCGATTCATCCTCAACTCCATGGGCCAGCTTCCGGGCCGCAAGTCGATGATCCTCTTGTCTGACGACATACCGATTCGCGCCAGGGAGCACGGTCCCCAGGGAGCAGAGTCGGTGCTGGTCGGTGGCGACGTCAGGAACTATGGTGACTGGTTGCAGTCGCTAACCGAAACAGCCATCCGCTCTTCGGTAGTGATCTATTCCGTCGATACGCAAGGTCTGCAAGTTACTGGAATCAGGGCCTCCGATGCGATCACCAGCCGTACTATTTTGGCCAATGGTGGCGGCGTTGGCAGTATTCCGGAACGTTCAGCAATGCTCGGTAGTTTGAGTGCTTCACGCTCCCGGATGTTGATCGAACGGAGTGAGGGCAGTTTGCAAATCGCACAGCGAACCGGTGGTTTTCAGGTTCGTAATTCAAACGGCTTTCAACTCGACCGTATCCTTGAAGATCAGAGCGGTTACTATCTGCTCGGTTACCGGCCTACCGAAGAAACTTTCAACCGGAAATTCCATAACATCAAAGCCAAAGTAAAACGCTCGGGAATGACTCTGCGCACGCGCTATGGGTTTTTTGGCGTGACCGAAGAAGAGGCAAACGGCGGGCGTCCGACCATCAAGGACCAAACAACCCTGGCGTTGCTCTCTCCGTTTGGAACACAGGACATCGAGGTCTACCAGAACTCTTTCTTTGCGAATCCCAAAGCGGACGGTTCGTTAATTCGCTCGTTTGTTTATCTCAATCCGGCGAATCTCACCTTTGTGCCGGTCAACGGACGGCGCGAAACGCCGCTCGAGATTCACGGGGTTATCTTCGGCGATAACGGAGCGGTTATCGAGAAAGTCAAACACGATATCGTGCTGAGTCTGGGCGATAGCGAGTATGAACAGGCAATACGCGACGGGTTGCCTGACGCTGTACGTCTCCGGTTCGACATGACCGTGAAGAAGCCGGGCTCGTATCAGGTGCGTATCGCGGTGCGCGATCGAACATCCTCGAAGATCGGTTCGGCTGGACAGTTTGTGGCTGTTCCCGATCTAAACAACAAGCGAGTGTCGTTGTCAGGCATTGTCTTGCGCAGTGCAGGCGAAGCAACGGCTCAGGCGCTCCTGATGGCGAATCCGCCCGCGCGGCGTTTTCCGGTCAACTCGGATCTCCGCTTTGCGTTCCTGCTGTACAACGCCCCCATCAATCCGGCAACTCAGCTACCCAACGTGACGATTGAAATCAAACTCTTTCGCGATGGGAAGAGTATCGGTCCGGCGGTGGAGATGCCGATCGACATCAAGAATCAATCGGATCTGTCGCGCTTGTTCGTTAACGGCATGGTTCGTTTGGATTCAAATCTGGATCCCGGCGACTATTATCTTCAGGTCGTCGTTACCGACAAACTGGCAAAAGACAAGCAGCCCCCGACCACACAATGGATAGACTTCGAGGTTGTGAAGTGATTACCTTCGAGAAGGGGCAACCGTAAAACACTCTCTCTCCCTAACGTTCGCTGTTAAAGGAGACTACTAATGCAGCACAGAGCCACCCTCGCCCTGTTACTGTTGTTTTCTATTTTTCTGCCCTTGCCTTCGGTGGGCGCGCAGACGAAGCCTGCTAACGATAAAGACGATGTGGTCAGGATCACAACGAACCTGGTCCAAATCGATGCTGTTGTTACAAAAGACGGTAAACCAGTTCCCAATTTGAAGGCTGAAGATTTCGAGATTTACGAAGACGGCCGCAAACAGGCGATCACCAGCTTCACTTACATTTCCAACGTTTCCAGAGTTCCGAGTTCGACGTCGCCAGCGGCGCCTGACAAAGGTAGCGGCGAAGCTCCACCGCCTGGCCCTATTCAACGCGACGCACCGCGACGAACAATCGCAGTCGTGGTCGACGATCTCGGGCTCTCTTTTGAAAGCATCAACCAGGCGCGTCGTCAGTTGCGAAAGTTCGTCACCGAACAATTGCAACCAAACGATCTCGTGGCCATTGTTCGCACCGGCGGCGAGATCGGCACATTGCAACAGTTCACCAATGACAAGCGACTGCTGACGCGCGCCGTGGACCAACTGCGCTGGAACGTTTGCAGTCGCATGGGAGTCAGCGTCTTTCCGCGATACGGCCAGGCTCTCACGGGCTTCGATTGGGAACAGTGCGACCCATTCGACGACGGCACGGATAGGGCCCTTCACTTTATTCTGGATGCGCTTGCCAAAATTCCCGGACGCAAGTCGATGATCTTCATGTCAGACGACATGCCGCTCGCAAGACACGAAGAACAAACAGGCGCTGATGGCGTCTCGGTCGGTTCAACAGTTCCGGTCGGTCCTACCTCGATGAACCGTGGCGGGGACTTACAAAAGATTACTGAAAAAGCCATTCGCGCGTCGGTGGTGATCTATTCAATTGACACTCAGGGCCTACAGTTCACCGGACTTACTGCTGCCGATAATGTGATGGGCGGCCGTCCCTTGCCCGGCCCGCAAAAAAAGAGCCCGTTGGACGATGCTCGACCGAATAACAAGCTGCTTAATGAGCGTTTTACTCTCTTACAAAGCCGTCGAGAGGGCAGTCTACGGATTGCGCGGCAAACCGGCGGATTCCAGGTAACCAACTCAAACGGCTTTCAACTCGATCGCATTCTTGAAGATCAGAGTGGTTATTACCTGCTCGGCTACCGGCCGGGCGAAGAAACGTTCAACCGGCAGTTCCATCAGATCAAGGTGAAGGTAAAAGGATCGGGACTGACAGCGCGAACGCGCTACGGTTTCTATGGCGTCACCGAGGAAGAGGCAAAACGCGCGCAGCCTCCCTCGAGCGATGAAACAAACCTGGCGCTGGGCTCTCCATTCGGCGCGCAGGATCTCGAGCTCAATCTGAATTCATTCTTTGCCAACGGCAAGACTGAGGGTTCCATCGTTCGCTCATTCATCTACCTCAAAGCCGGGAATCTCACGTTCACACCGAACAACGGCCGGCACGATACGTCGCTCGATATTCACGGCGTGATCTTTGGCAACAACGGTGCGATCGTGGAACAAGTCAAACACAGCGCTGTGCTGAGTTTGCGTGAAGGCGAATATCAGCAGGCGCTGCGCGAAGGTTTGCGCTTGAGGTACGACATACCTGCGAAAAATCCAGGCTCGTACCAAGTGCGTATCGCGGTGCGCGACCGGACGTCGTCGAAGATCGGTTCGGCCGGACAGGTTGTAGCCGTTCCCAATCTGAACGAGAACCGAATGGCGTTGTCAGGAATTGTCTTGCGTGGCGCCGGCGAAGGGCCGATGCAACTCACAGCGATGGTGAATCCGCCCGCTCGTGGCTTTCCGGCCAACTCGGACCTCCAGTTTGCTTTCGTCATTTACAATGCCGCGATCGAACCGGCAACTCGTTTACCAAACCTGACGATACAGACCAGACTCTTTCGCGACGGCAAGAGTATTGGACCAATGGCAGAGACCCCGATCGACGTCAAGAGTCAACCGGACCTCTCCCGTCTCTTCATCAACGGCGCGGTTCGTTTGAGTTCAAATCTCGACCCAGGCGATTACTATCTTCAGGTCGTGATTACCGACAAAGCAGCAAGTAACAAGAAGCCCCCGATCACACAATGGGTAGACTTCGAAGTTGTGAAGTGATTACCTTCGAGAACCAACGGGAGATGAAAATGAGAAAACCGATCAGTCTGTTAATGTTGCTCTTCTTTTGTTCAGCCACTGCCTGCGCGCAGCATATCAACGGAAATCATCACAGCGCGACGCCTGCCGAAAACACGGAAACGCAGGATTGGGCCAAGCAGCGGCTGGCAAAATCTTCACGTCATCAGGAGTGGGTAAAAGTGAAGAATGGCAACCGTGAAGTGAGCAGTTTTGTGGTCTATCCGGAAGTGAAAACCAAAGCGACCGCGGTGATCGTGATTCACGAAATCTTCGGCATGAGCGACTGGGTCCAGAGTCTCACCGATCAACTTGCGGAAGCGGGTTACATCGCAATCGCGCCCGATCTGCTTTCGGGCATGGGACCAAACGGCGGCGGCACGAGTTCACTTGATGCAAACGCCATCGGACAGAAGATTCGCGATTTGCCTCCTGACCAGATCACTGGCGACCTCAACGCAATCGCTGATTACGTTGGCAAACTTCCGGCTTCGAACGGCAAGGTTGTCGTCACGGGTTATTGCTGGGGCGGTTCGCAAAGCTTCCGTTACGCGACAAACAATCCGAATATCAAAGCGGCGTTTGTGTTCTATGGTTCAGCACCGACGGCAGGTTCTGACAATGCGATCGACAAAGAAGCACTCGCTCGAATCAAAGCGCCGGTTTACGGTTTTTATGCCGGTAACGACGCGCGCATCAACGCCACGCTGCCAGCAACCACACAAGCAATGACCGAGTTGAAGAAGACTTTCGAACCCGTAACATACGAAGGCGCCGGACACGGTTTCATGCGCGCAGGCGACGCGCCCGAACCCGCTGATAAATCTGCCGCCGACTACCAGAAAAATCTTGACGCCTGGAAAGGTAACAAGAAAGCACGCGACGAAGCGTGGGCTCGCTGGAAGAAGTTACTTGCCGCTATCTAAATAAAACTTTACCACCTGCTCTGCGGCCGCGATCACTTTCTCCCGCAGCGATCGCGGCTCAAGCACTTCCAGATTCGATCCAAACCCAAGCGCGTACTCACACGCCATCTCTTCCACATCGAAATGAACTGGCACTACCAGCCATCCATTTAAATCCGTGTCCACTACCTCGCCGACACGCGCGAACCTACCCGCAAAGCGCAACCGCGGAAACACTTGCGGCGCCACCCGAAACGTCGCGACATACTTCGGCAGATTCGCTTTGAACGTCGTCGTCGACTGTTCCCAAAACGCAGCCAAATCAAAACCTGCCGGCATCGCGCACGGCTGGTCCATTACCGCAGCCTTCGCGATTCGCGAGATGCGATAACTGCGAACATCTCCGCCGACACCGGCCACGAGATACCACGCGCTTCCCTTCGCCACCAATCCCAACGGATCGACCTCGCGTTCGACTTCGTCACAATCCGGACCGCGTTGATAAGTGAAACGAAGTTTGCGTTCGGACCAGATCGCCTCCTGCAACACGGGCAACAACGGCACCGCTTCTTCCTGTCGCGACCAGCCTCCGGTGTCGATGTGAATGCGGCGTCGCGCTTGTTCGGCGCCCTGCCGGTACATCGCGGGCAGGGTAGCCAGAAGTTTCAGGAGAGCGCCTTCCGAGGCTTTCTTGAGCCTGAGATCAGCGAGCAGTTTGGGCGGCTGAGTTACAAAGAGCGATTGGATTTCGGCTTCGTTCAGGCCGGTGAGGTTGGTGCGGTACTCGCCGAGCAAAGACCAGCCACCGGTGGTACCGCGCGCCGCCACTACGGGAATACCCGAGAAACTGAGCGCCTCCATATCTCGATGGATCGTGCGCTCGGAGACTTCCAACCGCTCAGCCAAAGTACGTGAGCTCAGTTGGCCGTGGGTTTGGAGCAACAGAACGATGGATAACAACCGGTCGGCTCGCATGGTGGTAGAAATTCTCCCGCAAAGGCGCAAAGGAAACCCTTTCGAAACGCGGCAGCGCTTTGCGCCTTAGCCGGAGACATTCTAATCCGAAATCATGACAAACGTTGTCATATATCGGCGAGTAAAGTCCTGAATCTGGAGGTGACTCGACATGCGAAACGTAATCTTCGGCGGCGCAAACACGCTCGACAACTACATCGCCGGGAAAAACGACTCGATCGACTGGATTCGGCACACCGGGGAAGTCAACGACATCATGCGCGACTACTGGAAGCGGATCGACACGGTCATCATGGGTCGCAGGACTTGGGAGATCGCGATGAAAGGTTCCGGCGGCGGTTCCAAGGGGATCAAAAGCTACGTCTGCTCGCGCACACTCAAGAAAATTCCCGGCAAGAAGGTCGAACTCGCGTCCGACGCCGTGAGTCTGGTGAAGCGGCTCAAGTCGGAAGAAGGAAAAGACATCACCGTGATGGGCGGCAGCGAAATCGGTAAGTCGTTATTCGAGGCCGGATTGATTGACGAGTTTGGCGTCAGCGTTCACCCGGTTCTACTTGGCTCGGGCATACCGCTCTTTGCCGAGATGGACCGGCGCATCGATCTCGAGTTGGTTGAGTGCAGACAGTTAAAGAACGGCTGCGTGTTTCTGAACTACCGTGTTCTTCACTGAAGCCACAAAGAGCCACCAAAAGGGAGTTGCAAACGCCCTAGTGCCTTTTGTGCCTCTTTGTGGCTCTATTTAGCCAACACTTCGCGGAAGAATTCGACCGCCCGCGGATCGCCTGACTCGCCCAGCGAACGAATCGCCTGCTTGCGTACATTTTGATTCGGATGCGAACGCGCGATCTTGATCAGCAGCGGCACTGACTCTTCTGAACGTCGCTCGCTGATCGCGCGCACTGCTTGCACTTGAACTTCCGCGTTTGCATCGTTGCTCTGCGCGGTCGCACTCAGAAAATCAAAACTGCGTTTACTGGCGCGCTCGCCCAACAAGCGAATCGCGTGGCGCTTCATCTCAACTGGCTCGTTGCCGCGCGCGATCTCAAACAGCTTGTCTTCAACGCGCGTGCTCTTGATCTCCGAAAGCGACTGCAAAGCGGCGCGACGCACTTCCGGCACTTGTTCCGTATCGAAGAGTTTCAGCAGATCGTCAACCGCTGCTTCGCCACGTTCGCCCAACACGCGCACCGCTTGCTTGCGCAACTCGCTGTTCGTGTCGGTGCGTGCGATCTCGAGTAAACGAGCCTGCGCTTTTGGGTTCTTCGTTTCGGCGAGTGAACGCAACGCTGATTTCTTCACTTCGATGTTCGCGTCGTTGGCGTAGATCCTCATCAACTCGTCCGCGGCATCGTCGCGTTGAAAGTGACCGATTTGGCGTGCTGCCGTGCGGCGCGATTCAAAATCCGCGTCGTTCTTCGCCACGCCGAGCAGAAACGCGAATGCCGGCTGCTCTTCGTCGCTGTTTCCCGCTGCCGAAATCACGCTGCGACGAATCTCCGGATCCTTCACTTCCTGATAAAGACTCTGGATCGTTGCCATCGTGCCGCGATCGTGACTCTCGCCGATCGCGTGTGCCGCCGAGCGCCGCAGTTTCTTGTCTTCAGCGTCACTGCGTACGAGCGAAGCGAGAAACTGCTGCTCGCCGCCGGTCTGGCCCATCCAGTAAACAGCCGAAGAGCGAATGCGCTGGTTTGGTGAAGTGGTGACGAAGTTTTTCAACATACCGCTGACGCGCGAGTCGTCGTGCAACGCAATACCGAGCACGGCGCGTTCGCTCAACGTGTCGAGCGGCGACGCGGCGGCGATGGCGCGCAGGTAATTGAGACTTTCCTCGTTGTTCGCGCGGCCGAGCCAGTAAACGGGATAACCGCTGTACTCGCGTTTGCGCTCGAGGTTGTAGATTTCCATGCGCGTAATCTGGTTTGCGGACGGGTCGCGCAACAGAAAGATCGCGAGACTGCGTGTTTCGACAGTCATGCCGCTGGCGTCAGTGCCGACGAACACTGTTGTGTCGCCGATGGTGTTCATGTTGCCGCGAAACTCGCGAATCGCCGGATCGATCGCCACGCCCGGACGAACGTCGAACGTGTACGCCGACCAGTACGGCGTTGAACGCGTTCGGCCCTGAGCGTGCGCGTTGTCGAGTTTGGTCATCAGGTCGGCGCCATCGACGGTCGTGAAGCTTTGCACCGTCGTAGCGGTGGACTGAATCTTAAGGTCATCGCCACTGTGAGCCTTAAGCTCAGTTCCACCGCACGCCGAAACCGCGAGCACGAGAAAGAGAGTTAGCGAGAGAGTCATGGGGTTTCTCCAATAGGTCCTATTGGTCCTATAGGACCTATTTCTAATAGGACCTATTCTCATGGTCCTATTTCAATAGCTCTTCCAAAAACTTCAGCGCTTCGGGATCCTTGCTTTCGCCGAGATACCGCACCGCCACTTTGCGTAATTCCACTGATTGATCGTTGCGCGCAATCGTCATCAGCTTTCGCACCGCGACCTTCTGTTTGGAATCGCCAAAGGCGCGCATCAGCGCCACCTTCACCTGTTGATTTTGCTCCGCGTCGTACATTGCCACGAGTTGGCCCACCGTCTGTTCGTCGTCTTTATCACTCAACTGACGGATCGCGAAGCCCCGCAGCTCGATCGATTCGCCTGTCTTAGCAATGTCCAACAGCTTGGCCTGCGCGCGCGGATCGTCGCTATCTGCAAAGGTCCGAAGCAGTCCCTGCTTGATCTGAACGTTTGCTTCACTATTGTAGAGCTGTATCAACTGATCGAGACCCATACGTCCGTGATCGCCGAGGGTACGGATGGCCATGATGCGCAGCTCAGGAGTCTCGCCCTGCTTCGCAACGTCGAGGAGCTTCGCCTGCGCGGCAGCGTCGTTTTCGCGGTCAGCCAGGGCACGCAGTACCTGATAGCGAATCTCTTTGGTTTTGTCGGCGTCGTAAATCTTGATCAGCTCGCCAGTAATTTGCTCGTTGCGTTGATCGCCCAGGTACCTGATCGCGGTCAAACGAAGCTTGAGATCGGCGGTGGGCGTTCGCGCGATATCGAGCAGGATCGGGAACGCACGCGTGCCGCCATGTCTTCCCAGCATCGACAGAGCCGCGGCTTGAAAACCCGCACACTGCGTCGCCGTGTTCGTCTTCAGTGAATCGGTGACGATTTGAACTGCACGGTCTTCGTCAGCCTGAAACAGACTCTGCAAGGCAAGAATCTTGATCTCGCAATTGTCGCGCTCCAGACCTCTTTTAACCGCGTCCTGTTCGCCCAGGACGACCAACAACGCCTCAGCTTCGCGGCGCCAACTGGAGCTTGGGAAGCGTGTGATCAGTCGAATTAACGGAGCCTTTGCTTCATCTTTTCTTCCCTGCTTCTGCAACACGTAGCCGTACCAGTAAAGTGCGGCGTCGAGGTCTTTGTCTTTGGGATAACCGGTGATGAACTCGTTGAATTTTTCCGCAGCGCGTTGCCAGTTCTGTGCTTCGATCTGGTCGCGGCCTTCGCGAAAGATCTGCATCGACGCGGTGTTGCCTTTGGTCGCTTGCATGAATTTCTCGAGCTTCGCGAGGTCCTGTGCGTAAGCAACGCTCACAAAGACCAGCAACGCGAGTACGATTTTGATGTAGGGGCGAATGATAAGTAGCGATTTCATAACGTCGTTTTGTCCTTCGATTGAATTACAGTTCACCGCACAGGCACAGAGAACCGAGAGCGAGCGCAGGCGATCGAGCGGTGATCAAAAACGCACATGGCCTCTCCATTCCCTGTGCCTCTGAGGTCAACCAGTGCTGACTGTCAAAACTAATGCA
>DATNJO010000340.1:0-5811 GCA_035603895.1 Pyrinomonadaceae bacterium | reverse complement strand
CGTTCTTTGTGGCCGGGGTGCCAACGACGGTCGCAAGCCAATGGAAGGTGGATTCGGCGAGCACCACGAGTTTGATGATCGACTTCCATCGCGGGCTCACAAAGAAAAAGGAAACGAAAGCCGAGGCGCTGCGACAGGCGTCGTTGGGACTACTGCGAAGTGAACGTTACCGGCATCCGTTCTATTGGGCCGGCTTCGTTATGATAGGCGACGGTTGGTAAGGAGAGGATTCGGTTTCCGCCCGGAGGCGCAGTTACCCTGGGCGGAACGATCGGATATTCGCTAACAACGCTTTGACCACTGACGATTTCGGATTTGCCTTTGAAAGCGCCTCAAATTCGCGCTGAGATTCCGCGATCAAACCGTGTTTCCAATAGAAGACTCCCATCACCAGATGTGAGTTCCCCACAGTTTCCCTGAGTTTCGCCAACATGATCATGGCGGGTTGGTCCAGAATTCTAAAACGGGCTTCGGGCAACGGCGGCTGGGGCGAAACAACTTTCTCACCACCCTTCAGGGCGCTGATTTGCCATGAATAAGTAATGCCTCGCGCAAGTGAGTTTGGTGTGGTCCATTCTGTACCTGTTACCGGACCACTAGTCGCAACCTGACCGTTGCCGTCATACACGGTCACTGTGTAATCCTGTGCAGCGTCTAGTGCCCCCCAACGAAACGTGGGTCGATCGGTTTCCAGTACAACATCCGTTGGCGCTAACGGTGCAAATGTATTTTGCGAATTAAGATTGAGTGCGCCTCGCATATTTGATGCGCCCGAGTACCATCGTGTTAAGCCCGCCGAAGGAGGAAGCCGGCGAGTAGCCAGGGCCTGCTCCACACTCTCTCTTAAATCCGGCGGCAAGTCGTCCACGCCTTCCAAACGGCCACGCTGTGTCAGTACGATTTGGCCGTTGCCGTCATAGACCATGACGACAGTTTTCTCAGGTGGCGGCGCTGTTCCACTCCCTTCGTTCTGTGGCGACTGGTTTGAGTTTGCCTTGGCAATATGATCGGTCGATGTCGCAGGTTGGTCGTCGTATGCAAGACCTTGCTTTTCAGGTGTTGGCGTAAAAGTCGGCTCTTCAACGGGTCGGGGGGTCGGATAGATGGACCACATCACGACTGCCATTATCGCAACGAAGCCTGCTACAACCGCCGGTGTAGCCCATGCAGGATTCGACAGCCACCGCCATTGTGGCAACCATTGCTTCCTTCGCGATGATGTCCGGGTATCACGAGTCACCGTAACAGCCGGCTGCTGCTTAAACTCAAGCAGGTCTCTCAAGTCGGCAGCACATTCGGAACATAACGCAACGTGACTGTCTACAATCTCGCGGTCGATATCGTTCGCCTTGCCATCAACATAAGGCTCCAAATGCTGATCGTAATCGAGATGAAAGGGCTCTTCGGCTGACTCGAGCGCGGGCCTTACAATGGACGGCGCAACAGCAGGCGCCAGCCGGATCAGACGTTCGTGACACTCATCGCACGACGCCAGATGGCTATCGACCGCCAATAATTCGTCCGCATACAACGTGCGCTCGCTATACGCTGTAAGCTTAATCTGTGAAGGATGTTGCGACATCGCCGTACTTAGCCGTCAGGCCAAACTCGAAAATACCTTCCTTTTTGGTTAGAGTCTCACAACTGGCTGATATTACTTACCACCAGAACTTTTCGCGAAAACAGCGCTCATTCGCCGTTCCAGGCGTTCTCGTGCACATTTCCGTAAGTTAATTACTTGCTGCCGCGTGGCGCCGAGAAACTCAGCAATCGTTGCATCATCCAGCGGCAGCTTGTTCCATAAACCGGGAAACTCGTCGAGTGGGAACTCGATTGCCTGCGCAATCTGTGTAATTGTCGCCGTGCGCGTATATGGCAGCAGGCTAACCAGGTCCTGGCCTCGGGAATCTCTGAAGTTGAGCAATAGCGCCACACGTTGGCGCAGTGGTAATTGACAAACCTCCTGCCAGAGCAACCCCAGAATATGTTGCTGTTCGAGAGTGGACTCGAAATTGAGCGTTGGCCCGGCCAGATTCATCACTGTGTCAAGTGGCTCATCAGGCTGGTCTTTCTCGCGACAGATATCCGCCACGACATTTACCAGGTCGTCGAGTTTGATGGGGCTCCCGCACGACTGAAAGAGAGCGTGCAAGAGACTCGAGAGCCGCGCGCGATCGATGCCCACGCTTTGCAAACCCACTGTCTGGATCCACTCGAAAGGATCCTGCCTTACCTTTTCCAGAAATCTTTGCGCTGTTGTGATAGCCCGGTCGCGCCATTTTGCTAACCCGCAAATCAGACCGAACGCCTCGTTGGTCCAAAGCGCGAAAGCTGCGTCGTGCGTTAAGAGATAACGCAACCTGTTTTTCAGGCGTGCGCGGCGGGGATACTTCTGACGCAGATAAAGATTGCAGGCGTTATAAGCCGTAGCGGCGATGTAACCGCGAAAGTCCGCGATGATTCCCTGCGGATGATCGCCCCTGATCTGACGCAGTCGCGAGAGCAGGTTGGCGATGATGTCGTTGAATAGATCGCTGGCGTCCTGAGTTGATGCCGGGCCGTTGTTGCTGAGGTGGAAGCGCAGGCTGGAACCGAGAATCTCCTTAACTATTGGCACTGCGTGTTCGTCGATGAGACTCGCAAGACAGTGGTCTGCCTGCGCCTCGTCTTTTGCCTCGACAAACGTTATAAGCAGCTGGTCCATAGATGCGCCACGCGTTTGGGAGCTGCGTTGCGAACCATCTTTGAGGAGAGTCGCGCTCGTGATGAAACCTCCGGGCTTGAGGGCGTGAAACGACATTCGGGGATCGTTTCTTCGTACATAAGTCTAACGATATACAGCAGAATGAAGTTTCCTCGCAACGTTGCGAAGGATGCTGCCAACTTTCTTGCGTTCAAACCCCTCATGGCGGTGTATTGAGTAGTAGAAGCTAGTTACATTTGTGGTCAAAAGCTTAAAATCCGTTGCCCAGGAACGCCTGGGTTTATTAGAAGGAGTCTTAATGAAGCTTCTTTTCACTTTATTTCTTTTCGCGGCGCTGGCAGTGCCGATGTCGGCTCAAACTGTTGCCTTCACCAATGTCAGCGTGATTCCGATGGACCGGGAACGGGTGCTCAAAAACCAGACGGTGGTGGTCAAGAATGGCCTGATCGTCGAGATCGGCGATGCGAAGAAGGTGAAGCTACCGCAGGGCGCGGTGCGTGTCGACGGGACGGGAAAGTACTTGATCCCCGGTCTCGCTGACATGCACACGCACTTACTGTCGGACAGCGATGAGTTTCCTGATTCGATCGGCCCCGATGAGCTTCGTGTGATGGTGGCGAACGGCGTCACTACGGTTCGGTTCATGATCGGAACGCCGGAGCTGCTGTCCTTGCGCGGACGCTCCGCCAGTGGCGAGATCGAGGCTCCGACGATCTTCGTTGCGAGCCCGCACCTTACGGGTCGCGAACAAGGAAACAACTTCGTCGTTAACACTCCGGACGAAGCGCGCGAAGCCGTGCGCAAATCGAAAGCAGCGGGTTACGACTTCATCAAAGTCACGACGTTCGTCAAGCCGGAGGTTTACGAAGCGGCAGTGGACGAAGCCGCGAAGCAGAACATCCGCGTTGTCGGTCACGCGGACAGCCGGTTCGTCGGCGTCGAACGCGCGTGGAAAGCGAAACAGCAGATCGAGCACCTCGACGGTTACATGGAACTGTTGCTTCGCGCGGATGCACCGATGAAGGGCAGCGTGTCCGACCTTTATATTTACAACACGGAGAATTGGAAAAGCTTCGACTACATCGACGAAAGCAAAATCCCCGAGGTCGCACGCAAAACCGTCGCGTCGAACCCTTACGTCGATCCCACGCAACACTTCATGAAAAACAGTTTCGGCCGCCTGCGAACCGAAGACGAGATTCGCAAGCAGCCGGACTTTCGCTTCTACCCACCGAAGGTGCAGCAGCAATGGCTGGACTTCTACAAAAAGAACCGCTTCATCAACACCGTGCCGCTGGAACAGCGTGCACGCTGGATTGCGCTGCGCGACAAGTTAATTAAGGCAATTTACGACGCTGGCGGACGCATCATGACCGGTTCGGACACGCCTGAATTCCTGTGGCTGTATGGCTTCGGAATGCATCACGAAATGAAGGCGCTGCGAGACGCCGGTCTTTCCAATTACGCTGCGCTCGAGGCGGCAACCAGGAACCCGTCAATGTTCCTCGGCACGATCGATAAAGTAGGCACGATCGAGAAAGGAAAGCGAGGCGACCTCGTGTTGCTAAATGCCAATCCGCTCGACGACATCACCGCTACCGAAAATCGCGCCGGCGTAATGTTGAAGGGCAAATGGCACACGCAACAAGAGTTGAACGGCTGGCTCGACGAGTCGGCAAAAGCGATCTCGACGTCATTCAAAGGACACTAAGCCACAGACGGACACAGAAAAACACGGACCTGATTTCTCATTTCAGGTCCGTGTTCGTCTGTGTAGTTCCGTGGCTCATAATGGGTTTCCCCCGCACGATAGCTTAAAAAAACAACACTGTCGTAACAGACAGCGGCATCGTTTCGTTTATTGGTAGCCTCACAATTCCCAGTGAACGTGACGACTTAGAGCAAGGGGTAGAAATGCAATCAGTAGAACGTATTAGGACCGCTTTTTTCACTCGCAGCGACGAAAGCATTGAAACAAGATCTTCGCACGCACTCGGAATCTGGCAATTCATCAACATCTTTCTTTTAAGTTTGGTAACCGGTGTCTTTTGGGGTACGTGGCTCGGTCTCAGCCGCTCAATGACTTCCCTTTCGAAGGGTACTTTTCTTGAAGTAGCACACGCGATGATCGGCAACCTGGGCGCAATCATGGCGCTCCTCATGCCTGCTGCCATGCTTTCGACTTTGCCAGTGCTGTATCTGCTTTCTCGCAGACGCCCAAAAGCATTCCACGCAACATTGGCGGGACTGATGCTCTTCGTTGTCGCCCTTCTGATTACGTTGCTGATTGAAGTCCCGCTCGACATGCAGTTCCAGGGATGGACACTCGCATCGTTGCCGGCGAACTGGCAGCAGTTGCGCGACCGCTGGGAATTTTGGCACGCCGTCCGCTCGTGGGTTTCTATGATCGGCCTGGCGTTGATGCTCGGCGGAGCTTTGTTATGGCGTGAGACTATAACCCGGCGGACTTTCAGTTGAGCGACTTTTTCTGCTGGTCGTAAAACTCAAACACGAATTTTTTCTGCGCCGATGGACCGCCGCCGAAAAAGCCTTCATTGAAGTCGTACTTCAACATCTCTTCGAATGCTTGTTCCGCGGTCCACCCGTCGTGAGTAATTCGGTAAACCGCGGTCATTGCGCCAGTACGATGACGCCCGCCTTTGCAATGAACATAAACCGGAGCATTAGCCGGATCGTTCACGAGACGAAGGAAGTACTCCGTCTGCTCCTTCGTAGCGCGCCTGCCCGGCAGAAGCGGCAAGTTGAAATAATTCAGTCCCTGTTCTGTGGCCCACTGACGCGCCTCGGGTACGTAGTCCTTGCGCAGGTCGATGATTGTTTTCACGCCCATCGCTTTCAAAGCCGCGACTTGAGACTTGGTTGGTTGTGAGCCGCGAAAATAGTTGTCGTTAACTTTGCCGAAGTTTTTGATCCCCGGCGGCGTGACGACTTTTTGCGCAGGGGTGATAACGCCCGTAAGGGCCAGCATCAGCAATAATCCTGCCGCTGCCAGCCCTCGCGAGTTGTGGAAACGTTGTCGAATGCTACTCATGTTGTTCCGCACGAATTATTACCTGGAAGCCGCAACTGACTCGTTCAAGTGATTC
>DATNJO010000339.1:0-2109 GCA_035603895.1 Pyrinomonadaceae bacterium | reverse complement strand
CTGGTAACTGAAAAACAAAAGGCCGGTAATCACCGACAGTCCCGCGAACAAAACCAAGCAGCGGCAGGAGTATCAGCGCCGCAAAAGTGATCATGAGCATCACGCCGCCCGCGTTTTGCACCCACTTGCCGACCTTCAAGCCGCGCATTGAGGCCGCCACCACACCAATCACGAGCAGGAAACTGATCGTGGTGATCAGTATCCTGTGTTCTCGCATCCACGCGCCGGCTGTTCCGATCGCGTAAGAAAAGTTGGTCGTGACTACCAGACCGATGCCCGCGAGAATCGAGATCGCAAATACCCAAAGATTCCACGCCACCATGAACGCGACGAAGTCGTTAAATGCCAGCTTGGCCCACTGGTAAAGACCGCCCTCGAGCGGTGCAAGGCGATTGAGAAAAATAACGACCGCCGCGAGCGGCAAATAGTAAGTGAGAATTGCGAGCAGCCAGAAAACGTTCTGATCGTAGCCGAGCTTCGCGGCCCAGCCGACCCAGATCGTGCCGACGACAAACACGACCTGAGCGAGCACGAGATCGAACAGTCCGAGTTCTTTTTTGAAGACTGCGCTGCGCGCTTCAACGTCGCGCTCTAGTTCAGCAACCATTGCCGTACGTCCTCGCGCATCTGTGGGACGATCTCATGCGCTGCGTCGTAGCTTTTGAAAGTGACATGGCGTGCGCGTGTGGCGAGTTGTTTTTCGTAATCATGCACGCGTTCGGGTGTATAGAACTCGTCTCGCGTTCCAGCGAGGTGAAAAACGTTTAGTTCCGATCCCTTATATCCGTGATTTGTTTCCCAGTCGCCGGGAATGCCACCGCAAATTCCAATCACTCCCTTCAACCGTTCCGGGTGCGTGAACGCAAACCGGTAATTCAGCGCGCACGACTGCGAGAAACCAAGTAGGAAGATTCGAGTAGAATCGGCGACACCCTCTTCAATCAACCGAGAGATGAGATCTAGTAAAACCTGATGATGAATCGCCACTGATTCTTCAGGATGAAAATTCGTCAACCAGCCAAAACCAAACCGCAATGGTCCGCCCGGCTCCCTCGGCTCTTTGATGTGTTGATGAAAACCCTGCAACGAAGCGATCGCGAAACCCGCGGGCGCCATCATCTGCGCCTCGCGCATCATCTGGCGCTTGTTTGCGCCGTAGCCGTGCAACGCGATCAACAACGGCGCGGGTTCATTTGAAGGACGGTGCAGGTCGTAGTAAAGATTGATCCGGGCCGTCAAGGTACGGTCGGTGTCTGTGTCGAGGGGCGTCATGGGGCACTCATTCTATAGAAAACTTTGTAATCTGTGGATGCTTGAACTCATGGGCTGTTGACGGCTAGGATGGCATTTCAGTTTGAGATTTATGTCTGAATGAGTTTGGTCAATTCTTTCAAAGAGGTGTGGCAATGAAATTTCCGGGCGGATTCAACATGCAGGCAATGATGAAGCAGGCGCAGCAGATGCAGGAGAAAATGTCGAAAGAAATGGAAGAACTGCGTGTCGATGCTTCTGCGGGAGGCGGTGTCGTAACCGTGCAGATGAAGGGCAATCACGAAATCGTTTCGTTAAAAATCGATCCGGAAGCAGTGAAAGACGGCGACGTCGAGATGCTTCAGGACATGATCGTGGCGGCGGCAAATGAAGCAAACCGCAAGGTGGATGAAGCGATGAAAGGCAAGATCGGCGGAATGTTGCCGCCAGGACTAGGCGGCCTTTTCGGATAGACTCAGGGGTCTCTTCGGTTAACACGTAGCAATGTTGGAATACGCAGAACCAGTTACCAAACTCATCGACGAACTGAAGCGCCTGCCGAGTATCGGACACAAGTCCGCGCAGCGTCTCGCGTTTCACATCATGCGCATCCCCGATACCGATCTGGAAAGATTAGTGGCCGCGATGCGTGAGGTGAAACAGCGCATCGTGCTTTGTTCCGTCTGCAACAACCTGACGGAGATCGATCCGTGCCGGTTTTGTTCGTCGCCAAGCCGCGATCATTCGGTGATCTGCGTCGTGGAGGAGCCGCACAGCCTGGTGGCCGTGGAAAAGACGCGCAGCTTCAAAGGTGTCTATCACGTGTTGCACGGCAGTCTTTCGCCGATTCGTCACATT
>DATNJO010000338.1:0-15281 GCA_035603895.1 Pyrinomonadaceae bacterium | reverse complement strand
GCCGCGCTGCCACGTCATCGACTAGACCCGCCGCAAGGTGAAGAAACTGTTCAGCATTTTCAGAGCTGGCATCACAGAGGTCGTCGATGCCAACGTAGTATGGCCGATCATGATCGTGTAGAAGATGGATTCTGGCCGCGTCATAAACGGTTGAGTCCGCATTCAAAGGTCTTGCTGGCTCGGGATCTTCTTCAAATAAACTGTGTTGTGGTATTCGTTTCGAATAGCGGCTCATCAACACCTTCAGCATGGCCAAACGGATGTCGGGTTGCAATGGCCTAGTCGAGCCGTAGCCATCCACGATCTCAGTGAGGGTTCGCAGTCTTGCGTCATTGATAAATAGCTTCTGCTGAGCTGTTTTGATGCCCGCCTCAAGCTCTTGACGTTTCGACTGCGAAATCGGTTCAGTATCGGTCCTCAAAAGATCAGAAAGGTTGAGCAGGTCGCGATCGGCAAAGAGCGGCATCTTCCGAAGATACCGATGAGCCATGTCCTTTGCCATCTTTCTAAAGGCAGAACGTTGCCCCCTTCTGTCTTCGACACTACTCTGGAGCATTATTTCAGTAGTCTCTCGCTTTATAGTGATGCCTGGCAGCTCAACTGTCTCCTCTCGATCCTCAGCTATTCTTGCCAACGCTTCACTAGCATGCATTACATCGAGGCGAGTTAGAATCCATCGCGAGACAGCGAGCTCACGCCGCATAAGCCAGCGTTGCACACCGTCAAACTGCGCGGGATGTAGTACATGCGCATCGTCTAAGATCACGAGTGGTCGCAACTGCGTGTTCGTCGGTTGCTCATCATCGCCCTCAATTATGAAGTGGTCGATGATATCGAACGGGTGATATGCTGCCGTCGCGTCACTCTCCAATCTGGAAATCTCCGGAGCTATTAGAGCACCGACAATTTTATACATCGCCAGCTCCACTGCTCTCGCCCGATTCAGTACACCTTCTGCGCTAACTCCACCTATGGTCTCGACTGCAATCTCGGAATTTTGTCGCGGAACAATCTTGATCCGGTCGGGTGCAATGCCTGATGCTTCGAGGTTGCCAATCCAACCTAAAACGGCCCGCGACTGGATTAATGTGTGCATTAGTGCCAGTTTCAAGTCATCTGGATAGGGAAACTCCCAAAAGTTCCGATAGTCACTCTCCATCGTGAGGCGACATCCTAGAATCAGCGGAGACTCTCTTGTTATGGCATTTGCTTCAACCAGTGTTTTAACTAAGAACCGGTGGGCATCAATGCTCCTGTTTCTCAGGAGAGCCGCAAGGGTCGGATACTCAAATAGCCGAGCCAGTGTTGTCTTTCCACTTCCCGGAGTGCCTCGAATGAACACTAGACGGTCATATAAAACTCCCCGCTTGCCAGGCCGCGTGAGAAAGAGCTTCACCGGTTCCGGACTGACAATCGCCAGGAAGGCTTCTTCGTCCCGGAGAAATTCAGTCGCACGTTTGAGGAACGGATTTTCCATTACCTGAAAGACCTTTAGAAATGCCTTTGCCGCCGCCGAAAGAGTGGTCTCATTGCAGGCGTACCGGCCTTCCCCTCACTCTCGGCCCACAGTAGGGCAATCGAATTATTTGGTGTGTTATGTTCGAGAATCAATGGCAAAGCACCTTCGCCAAATCCCAATCTCGCGTCTCTTCCACCCAGTGCAATACTCTTTGTGACGATAGATGGATCGTAGTACTTGTCAGTCAATTTCATGAATTCAGCGAAGCGAACTCTGTCAATCGGCAAATCCTTGGGCAAAACAGTCCCAAAGGTGAATTCTACGCGGGGGAAAAGGCCATCTGGTCCAAGCTCCTTGAAAGCCTCTTTGTAACGGTCTTCAATCTCAATGCTGACCTTATGAGAACCGATGTAGTGATGGACGACAACGACGTAATCTTCAACAAGGTGGGTTTCGATTTGTTCTCGACACGATTTCGAAAACCGAATCAATTTGCCCTTCCATTTGCCCTCTTCATTTCTCAGAAGCGTCGTGCCACTGGCGATGAAGTCGTCGAGCAGATACAAATAGCCGAATTTGGCAGACTGATCACCTAAGTCATCGCGTAGATTTTTAAGCAAGTCCTCCCATTTGTCCTCGTCTATTTGCATCGCTAAAACGATTTGTTCATTACTAATAATGCCAACATTGGCGCGGCGGAACGCGTCAATCCGCGCTCCATCGCTAAGGCCAATGAACAGCGTTTTGCGGAGCATCGTGTCGTAAGCCGTTACCGTCGCTGCTTGCGCCCATACTCGATACCTTGGTACATGCAAATGGTCCGCAACGGCCGCAAGCAAACGTGGTTGGACTGTTTCAGGATATGCGAGCTCCACAAGATGTTGAACCTCGGCCGGACCAAGATAAACTAAATGGTGCCTTACGAATGAGTATGCGGCCTCGCGCTCAGAACCCTCGAACTGCTGGAGCCAATTCGCTAAACTCTCCACGAAGCGCGCTCCAGCGAGATAATCCTGATAACCGTCATACTTGATCCTAGACATCAGACGTAACCACGCATCCTCTCTGCGCGCACGGTCCATATCCCAGCCCATTATTTGACTTAGAATCTTTAAGGCGAGTTCTTGATTCATGTCTGCTGCTCTTCGCGATGATGTTTCACTGCAAACCTTAGTGCACCTTTAGAGAAGTGAAGTGAGTCAAGATAGTCGAGGACGGCCTGAACGCCGCGATGTCCAGGAGGTGCAATATTCCAGCAGGCTGCCGGATCTGACGACACTGCGTCAACACTAAGAGAATAACTTCCGCTCAAGAGCGCAAAATCGTTCCCAGGCCATTGTCCAAGGTCGCCGATACAGAGCACTGACTGACTGGAATCGCCCGCAAGCTGAGCAACCTCCTCGACAAGTTTCTTTTTACTGACACCTGGAGCGATAACGTCGACCGAATGACTCGAATAGACCACTTCCACACCTGGAATGCTCAACTTGTGCACTGCTTGCTGCACAGCCTGCTTAATGAGGCTGACGGGCGCAAACTGCTTCATTTGAACCGTGATTTGTTTTCGTCGACACGTTCGTTCAGATAGGTAATTGGATAATCGCGACAAGGTTGGATCGGAATTAAGCATCTCATAAACCGCCGCCAGTTCGTTGCACAAACAGTCGGTTGAATCTGGGTGTGAATCGTTATCCAGAGTCCCATTATCAGATCCGTTGTAATAGCCAATTAACACTCGGCCCCACAGTGATTTCGGTATCTTCGAACGAAGACTCTCCCTCACTGATTTTCCGCGACCCGTCGCTACGCCAATGATTACACCGAAACGCAACAGTCGAGTTAGGTGGTGGACCACGGCGTCATCTAAGCCCTTGTAACGATCTCGGCCGTCACAAAGCGTTCCATCGTAATCAAAGACGATTCCTCGATAACGCTGAGACTGAAGTCTCTTCACAAAGGTATTGTGAGCATTTCTCCAAGGCTCCCATTCCTTTCGACGGGAGAGCATCTCAATTGTTGCCCCCGACTTTCGTTCAATCGCGACTTCTGCGATACGCTGTGTGGATTGGATTCTTTTGGAGGACCCCAGCGCACTCAACCTATAGATCTTACTTCCAAATTCGGGGACGCCTGGACGACCAGGATCAATTCCGCGAGCCTTTCCGACGAAGGCCGTGAGATGCAAGACTGTTACGATTCCGGAAATATTGGCACGCAGTCCACCAAAAGGTATATCGACACGTGCGACTGGGATGTGGGGAGGAATAAGCCTTAGTGTCTTATTCGCAATCTGTCGATCGTCATCAGTTATAAATGCCAGAACGCCGCTCGTGTTACCTCGCTTAGCCAACCAGTGGTGACGGCCGTGCGCGAAATTACGATAGTCTGCGATCTGAACCATTCCTAGGGCAGCCTCGGTAAACTTTGATTCTAGGTCCAAAGCGGCCGAATGTGTTGATGGTCCATACAGGATGTTTATAGATTCTTTCTTCCAAATTGGTACGCACCGACTTGCGAGGTCGGCAAAGAATTCTTCCGAGGAGGAATTTGGGTAGAAGGAAGCCATCTCTTCGGGTAAATCTAAATCGATAGATAGGGCAGCACTCCAGGCGCGAGAAAGCATAATGGAAAAGGCGAGAAGAGAATTCGTCGCTAGAAACCCATCTTTGCCTGTCGGTAGATCGAATTCCACAAGATCGACATATCGATAGGATTGGGCCAATCGAGAAAGCCGACTTTTGGTCCGCGAGCAAACTATGACAAGTCTTTGTGGCTCTCTAGTGACTATGTGCTTGAATCCACCAACAATGTCCGGGTTTCCTCCTCTCGCGGTCAGCATTAATACTGTCGCGTCGCGTAAGATCGCCGATGAAGAAACCAAGTCAAACGGCGTCATGGCCTTCGCGATCTTTCCGGCATACTGTTGGTGTAACCAAGACGCAAAGTGCGCCACGGTAAGTGAACCCCCTGATCCTGTGGAGATCAGCGGACTGGATAGTGAAGCCTCAACCACTCTGGTCAAGGCCTCAACGGGAGCAGACATCGCCCACGAATAGGTTTCAGGCAGTCGCTGTAGCTCGGACGAATAGAGTTTGCCCAAAGAAAGTTTCCTGTTCTCGAGAGAGCATTAACATAATAAAGCCACAACTATAGCCTTCAGGCCCAAAGGAAATCCAATATCGATTCTTGCTGCTTTATCGGCCAAGTGCAGTTTCATTTCACATATTCAGTGTAAGTCGGTTCGGCGCTTCATGGAGGATATCTACAACGGCTCCACCAATAGTTGTAGAGATAAGGTCGTATTCGCAACGGAATGCCTCCACCGTCTCCTTTTGGTGACTGTGAACCGCCTACACTCCTAACACGTCGGCTCTCGGAGTTAACTCGACAAGCCCATCGGACGAAGTAATCTCGAAAGATCGCGAGAAAACAGTTGCGGATTCGGAAAAGAGAGGGTGTACCCTTCCTGTTTAGGTCCACTCATAACTAGAGATTTCGAGTTACTCTAAAATACGATTCGATCGCGAAGGTGGTACTAACTTTAGTTCTCGCCTTAACTCGCGAAGTACGTCGTGAGCCGCTTGGCGACTTAGACCACAAGGGATATTCAGAGTACTTTGAATTCGTTTAAACGACGGGTATATGCCCTTTGATAGGAGTTGTAAGGCTACTTCTCTCAATCTTACGGCAGCCTCCTCTTTTCTTTTCAGGCTCCGTTCTCTCAAGAATAGGGCATATCGTTTTGCGATGGCTTCGCACACGTTTGGGAACCGCAAACGGAGATAGCAAGGATTACGACCTAAGCGCGTTGCGGCTGCACGTAAAGATAATGGGGGCTCCTCATGGAGAATACCTTCCAAAGTATGACAGATATCCTCGAACAACTTTTTCCGATATTGCGCATGTCGCTCCACGATCCTGCGACATAGATCAGGATAATGTTTTCTCATGTAAGTGTTCGCTTTGTACCCGAGGCGCTTCGTAACCTGGTCCAAAGTTAGTGGTGGCTGTTCGCGAATTATCGCGTTGAGCTGTTGTCCGATTTGCTTTTTGTGCCTCATACGGTAATCAGCACGACGGCGCAAGACTCTTCGATATAGGTCGGGAAACTTGCTTATGAAGAGTTGTCTCGGCTTGTAAGTACTGAGACCCAAGCTTCTGGCGATTTGCTTTATGGAAGGAGGAACTGCGACGGTTAATGCTTCTTTAAGCGCGTGCTCAATCTCTTCGTCTGTCAGATGGGTTCTCTTATGTGCAGAGTTTTGTGGATAGCCAAAATGATTGCGATACCGCGCAGTGAGCATTTTGCAGAGTTGCGGGTACTTAGAATGCAGAAAATCCGGTGCCTTGTATCCAAGATACTTGGCAATCTCGCGAACCGTAGGTGGAGGATCCTGTTTCAGTGCTGCCAAAAGTACGTGCTCGACTTCACCTGTTATGTGACGGCGGAATCCCGGTGTAAAGAGAAGTTCACGGCGTGGTCGAACGACTAAATCAGGATTAGGAGTGACATTATCCTTTGTGAGGACGTCAACTAACGATACGTGAGTAGCATGACAGACTTTCAACAATAGATCGTTCCGTAGAACAGCACGCTCATAACACCATGAATAGACTGTTATCTTGTTGATGTCTACAACGCGGGCAAATTCACTTACGTTGCCGTCAGTAAGCACATTAATGCAGGCAGGCACGAATTTCGTAGCTCTCTCCTGCGGTGGATCTGTTGTCATTGTAGGCGCGGCTGCAATCAACTCCCCCATCTGATTCGCGATCCACAATTTATAGTCCAATTCATTTGTGTTGAAAGATCGTGATGTTTTACCGGAGTGGCCCAACCATTTTTCGCATCCGCCGCAGTAGCCGGGCCGCGACTTATGAGAGAGGGGGTTCAGATGGCGGTGGCAATGTGGGCATCGATCCACGAAAGCCTGTTTGTGAATAGGGCAAATCTCAACTGTACTCAACGTCCAAAGTAGACAATCGTAGATGACACCTGATTCCCGTTGCTCCTCATAACAAAGAGGGCACCAAGCGCGATAGATTCGGGAGAGCGAGTGTTCGGACAGTACATTTTGCCATCTGAGCATGGTGAGATAGCGCAGCCCGGATTGTTTCGTACGTTTCTCAAGGAGTTCCACCCAGTCTGCAGCGATTGCGCCAAATCCATTGAGGGCTCGCGTCGCTGGGGAAAAACTTCTGAAGGCAACAGACGGAAACTCCTTTGAGGTGAGGTAAAACTTATTAGAGGCGGGGGCCAGACAATGATCAAACAAAGCGGAGACACTCATGCAATGCTGCGCTGCCAGACGGGCAATGTAACCGGTGAAACTTTCAGAAAGAGCCGTTCCTAGCTCTGCTGGTTTTAGGTGAAAGAGATAGCTTCGAGGCGAAACCTTGGGAGGGGTTACGTCCCACGAGTCGTATACATGAAATTTCGCGTTTGTAGTTGAAACCATTACGCCGCGATTTTAATGTTCTTTCCTGTCGACGATTTGCGATTAGGGTTGTTACGCGACTCGCGCCGTTTTGCCATGATCCCTGCGACGCGTCGCCGCGAGGGGTAAATGCCGTGCTCTTGTAGTTCCTTACTAATGTTTCTAACGGTCGTTTCTTTTTCGCTTCGCCGCTCCTCTTGGTGTGCGCGTTGATGCTTGGCATGTCTTGCAGCGATCGCCTTGCATAAATCGGCAAAATGCTTATAGAGAAACCTCTTGTTGATATTAAAGATTTTCGCAACTTCCTTCATTGAAAGTGGCGGATGATGCTCGGCTGCTGTTCGCAGCCTGCGGCCAATAATGGCTGAGTCGAACGGTCTTCGAGAGCGCGAAATTGCGGTAGTGTCTGAGATAGGGAATGCTGTCGGATGATCAACTTTGTTCGGTGTAAGAGCCTCAGTATATAAAAAGTCAACTAACGACACGCCGACTCGGTCGCAGATTCGTAAAAGGTCGTTGATTGGAATATTGCTCTTTCCATGCTGCCAACCCCAGACAGTATTTTTTCTTTTCCCGATGAGAGAAGCAAATCTATTCATGATTCCTTCGCTGACGTGATCAATGCACAGCGAAAGTGATCTTGCAATTCGTTCTTTAGGGGGTGAGGGTAAATGAGTCGCAGCGACAATCATATCTTCCACATTCTTCACTACCCAGGTCTGCCATGCGAATTCATCAGCGGACACCATATTCGGAGAACCATCGGAGGTATCATCACCCAACCATTTGCCGCATTGCGAACAGCGTCCGGGCATTGTGCGTCGACCAAGCCAAGGAACCTGTCTTGCACAATGCGGGCATTGAAACCTGAGACGCCGCCGGTGGGACAAGCACACCTGAACATCCCTTAAGGCCCAGAGCAGCGGTTCATAAACAACTCGATCATTCACCAGCTGGTCCTCGTGACAACTTGAGCACCACGCACGTGAGGGTCGTAGCAGGTGTATGCTTGGAAGTATGTTGGCCCACGGTAGCATCGTCAGGAACCTGAGATTATTGCGCATGGTAAGGTTCTCGATCACTCTTGCCCAGTCTCTGGCGATCACGCCGTTTCCATTTAAGGCCCTGGCCCGAGTGTTGAATGAGTTGCCCAAGGCGCTGCCTTTGGTGCCTGGGCGTGCCCAACCCTGAAGCCAATATTTCTTATTCATGAGTGGAGCGAGAGTTCGTCCCAGCAATACTGCGGGTGACAAGCAGTGTGCTGCCGCCAGACGCGATGCATAACTTGTTAAGCATTCCACTGAACCGGTTCCCATACCTATTGGCTCCAGGTTGTAGAGGGCGCTACGAGGTGGGACGGCAACGCTCATGAGATCCCACGACTCGTAAATCGTTAGCCGATCATTGTTTGACCCTGGCGGCGATTCCGACTGGATCGCGCGCCGGTTTGCGCTCGCCTGGTCTTCTGCGCCTACGTATCGCCGCTGGTTTCTCTTCACCTCCTTCCGACGGACCATTTCCGTTTTTGCTGACCTTCGTAAACTCGGGTTCAAGGCCCATCCTTCGTCGCAGCCTTACCCGTGCCTCGCTGGTCTCCTCTAACAACATCTCTCCTTCGACTATATCCGCGAGCATTTTTTCGCACTGCGAAACGGAGAGTGCACTCTTTTCGAGATGCTTATGCGTTAGCGTTTTTCCTCCTTCTTTCAGAGCCTTGGCGAGTGCTCTCGTGAGCCAATCCTTTAGTACCCCGACGCACCCTACACTCCGCTCGTAGAAGTAATCCCACTTGCCTATGAGATCAGGTTCTTCATGCAGCGGCAGATGGCACTGAAATGACCACAGCACATTTTTGAAGGTTTTGAGGTCATCGTTCACTTCTGCACGATACCGACGGAAGTGAACGTCCACACTGCGCCGACTGAGCTGTCCGCTTAAATTTCGAAAGGCGAGCAACTCATAAGTCCCTAACAACACGATTGGAATCTCGGCGGCGCTCGCCAGAGACTTTATCGAGTCCAATTGGTCCTGCAGCTTGCGTCCTGATGACATCTTGGCAAGATGCTGGGCCTCATCTATGAGGATCGTCTTGGGCCGGCGCTGTTTAAGTACTTGCTCTGTTATGAAGCGCAACTCAGTTCCGGCTGTGGACGGTCCTGTCCTTGGGCCTTGACGCTCACTGTGATTGCCATTTCGTTCTGGCGCTTTGATTTTGTAGTCGATGCAAGGCTCATCCAGTTTCTTGAGCAGTCTTCGGTAGAAGTCTTTCCAGTTGAAATTGCCGAGGTCGGGCGAAATTGCATCGACGCCCACCACTGCAAAGCGGCCGGGATCTGCCTCGAGCTCCTTCAACATCTCAGTAACTATCCGCTGCTCCGTGCGCCGTCGCAGTGTTGTCTTACCGACGCCCGGTGGACCACAGACGAGAATCAGCGAACCGGGGATTGCTTCGCTTATAGCATCGGTGAGACTTTCGTTGGCTTCTTTGAGTTTAGGATGGGCCAGGGTGTATGAACTGAAGTAACTCTTCTTACTAACATCTGGTTGTTTGAGTAGTGTGAGAGGAAAGTGATTGTCTTTGTTCTTATCCATGGCTAAAACTCCCCATAGACTTCAAGCGTCTGTGTTTCGTTTTCGATCTCGGGCGCGTTCTTTTGATTGCCTTGAGAAGCAGTGGTAAGCGGAATTCCATTGTTTTGCCCCGCCGAACCGCCGTTGAGCTTCTCAAGGATCTTGCGGCCCTCCGCGTCGCACAGTCGCTGAATCAGCATGACTTCCTCCGCTTCGACTGATTCGAGGAAGTCAGCTAGTTTCTTGGCGGTAAAATTGAATTGCTGCGAGTGACTGGTCTTTAACGCTCGTAGTTCTTTGGTGGCAAGCATCAACTCCTTTTCCGAGCGGCCGTGAAACGCGGAATAGTACTCGGAGTAACAACGAACCCACCGATTGGCAACAAATGCATATGCGATGCTGACGTCAAATGGGTCATACCGCACAGAAATCTGCGTGTTCTCAATCTCCGGATCGCGAAAGGAGTCGGACCAATAAAAGAGATGGTGAATTTTGATGCCTCTTCCGGCGAGTAGCTTTGCTGTTCCTTTGGGCGTGGTGGGTAGAGTCCACATCAGAAAATCCTCGTCGTAAGGAATTAAACGGTGTGGGCGTCTTCCAGTACGCGCAATGCCTTCAAGGAAAGTCTGCCGTGGCGTTTCACCAAGAGCTGGATGGGAAATCGTGTCGTAAATCTGATAGGCATACTCACAGAGACGCTCGTACAGATTGCTAAGAGGCCAGGTCGCGTATTCTTTCGGATTTACTCCCTTGGTTACTTGCCGCACATTGCGTGTAATCTGAGTGTTGCCACGAAGGTTGTATATGAACTGAGTATTGGTTGTGCCGAATAGACGTTCGCAGACGGATCCGAATCGTGCTTTGGCAGGAGGTCTCGTTTTCTTGATGCACTCGTAGCGCGCCAAAAGGGTGTCGAAGTAAGTTGATTTGAACTCGGGACCACCGTCTACAACCACGATCTGCGGCAGCCGGCCATGGAGCTTTACGCACTGCCTCAAGACCATCATGCAGGAACGATAACTTGGTGGATCGAAGGTGATGTAGATTGCCAGGATTCGACGACTATAGGCATCAGTGAGAAGTGTCAGCCAGGGACGGCCCAAGCTTCGGCCCGTCTGAGAAGATGGACATTCAACATCCAGTTCAGTGCTGTCTATGTGACATATTTCAAAGGGTCGATCTCCGTGACGAGGTGTCGTCTGATCAAGTTGCCAGTAGAATGGTTCTTCTGTGTAAGCTGCACGGTGGCCCTTCCGTTTCAAGGTTTGACGGTATCCTGCCCGCCGCCGAACCTCGCGCACAAAGGTCTTATAGCTGGGCGCGATTACTCCGCGCTTGTCACACATATTCTTGAGAATGATCCAGACTTCGTATTTTTTCTTTTGTTTCAGAGTTTCATAGTGATTCTCAATGAACTCTGTGATCAGCTCGAAAGTGGCTTCGGGAAGCTTTCTTCCGCGAAAGCCTCTCAGACGCATGTGAGGCAGGAGTCCCAAATACCCGTTGCCGTATTTAGCTTCGGCATCTTTGTATTGAGCTATCCAGTGACGGAGAGTCCGTTCGGGTATGTTGTGGTCCTCAGGTAGTGGTTCTCCACGTAAACGACGGCAGACGAGGTTGGCACGAGAGTTGGCTGAGTGGAAGTCAACTTCATTTGCTTCGGATAGGATTTTGGTGGCTGCATCACTACGGCACGATTGTCCGGGCGTGACTATGCCGCTAATTTTTCCTTCCTTAACCAACAACTCCAAAGCGGCAACTGGCAATTCGGTAAAGGCATCATTCTCGCCAAGCAAACTAACCATTTTGTCGCCGACGTTAGCGATCTTCCACGAACGATTGTTCCAATCGACCACACTCCCCACGGTCAGATCTACGAAACGCGGACCGTTCGCCATTTCGCTCGGAGCAATCTCAATAAGGTTTGCATAAGCGGTCGCGATTTCGCTGTTAGGAAACAGCCGTACCTGATCCGGCTCTACGAGCGGCGCTGCACCGAGGTCAACGTACAATTCATCTGTCGCTATCAGTTGATAGATATCGTCGCGAGTTGCTACTTCTTCAGTACGGCGGAACAGATCCCCTAAGCTGATGCTTGGTTCGGCAATGACTACTGACAATAAGGCTTCACGGGATTCGCTATTGACCGCAGCTTGGTCCACTCGCAAATAGTCCTCGATGAACTGTATGTTGCGCTGGAAGACCCAGTTTGTGGTCTTTGATGTGCGCACCCGATAATAAAAATTGAATTGCTCTGCATACTCTTCTCCAGGTGGGCATCGCCACTCTCCATCCTCACCGCGACAGTAACGGTGAGGATTCTTTGCTGAAAGTTTTCCGAGTTCTTCCTCGGTCTTGCATTCCTCCCATCCCGCAGTGTTTTTTCGGATTGCGAAATAATCCGGTGTGTGAAGCACAGACATACGACGGCCATTCATCCCGGAATATTCGAGCTTGAACGAGGGCGGCTGGTCGTAATACTCGAGGACATCATTGTCGTGCTCCATCTCGTATACGGCGGCCAGTTCGACACGGTGACTTTCGAACTGGATTGTGACCTTCATCTTCTTGCTCGGATACGTACCGCTAACATTGCGGCATCCACTTTGTACTCGGCGCGCAGGATCGGAAGTTCGAATGACATCTAAGACGGTGCGTGCCTCTTCCGAAAGATTTCGCGATTGACACCAATCTAACAATTCATTTCTATTTAGCATCTTGGTTACCTCCTTGCATGATTTTGAATGGTGGTTGTTTGCGGAAGCTATCTACGTCGGTTAAACGGTCGGGCAAGATCAATTTGATAGAGTTGCCAAATGCGCGTCCGTCGTTGGAATTTCTAATAGAGGAATGGCCATCCATAGACACCGGAGTCCTTCAAAAATTAGCCGCTCTATTCTTGCCCAAGAGAGGGTTGTGGCTGGTTATGGAGCTGCCTGAAGGGGTTTGATTCTCGAAAATGATCTATCTGAGTGACTGGACATTACCATCGGTTACTGCACTTGTGATAGGTATTGAAAGAGGTTTCACTTAGTGCTTTTGATTTCCTCACAGTCGTCTTTGTGAACATCGGGAAATTTGGCGGGATAGCAGCTTTATGCAACCACGTACCGTTCGCGTTATCTACATAGTGCCAAGCGATGCAGGGGAGTGGCTAGATGCCAAACAGCGCGCGACTGAGGTGCTGGAGGATCTACAATATTTTTTCGCTGATGAAATGAACGTGCGTGGACATGGCCCAAAGACTTTTGAAATAGCGAGAGATGCGGACAATGAGCTTCTGTTTGAAACAAAGCACAGCTCCCTTGAGAAAGCCCAATTTCAAGCCGATCCAATAAAGGCGTGCCAACATGAATTAAGTGGGGGCAGACCGCGCGGCGCGCCTGATATTGAACTTTGTTTTTTCGAGGCTTACTCAATTGTAAATGGACTGGCGTTTGTCCCGGGTGCCAAAACCAGACGACGCCGCTGCTATCTCAACAGTTTGCATTTAAAAATAGCGAATCGAGACTGGCTCCACGATGTCGGGGGTTATGCCGGCCGAGTGTTTCCTTGGATCAGCTCTGAACCGATGCTTGGAACGACGCTAAAATGGAACGATGGGCAAGGCCTGCAACTTGGAGACGTCGCGGGCGCAGGCTTTGGAGTAATTGCACACGAGTTGGACCACGCGTTCGGAGGAACGCATCACTCAAGCGAAGAGGATGAAAGGGACCGGAAGGGTCATTTAATGGGCAAAGGTCAGCGCGGTTTTCGTGGATATTTTCGACCGGATCTCACCGACGATCGGTGTGTACTCAGCAAATTCGACGCCGAGTCGTTGAACAAATCTGAATTCATTGATCTAAGAGAGCTAAAGCCCAAAGGACCTCACTTCTTTTATCGACCATAAAGGCAGGTATCCAACTACTGATAGTTTCCATGTAGGTCGTGTCTCAGGCACTGGAACTAGAATTCCATCGCCTAAATTGCGAACGCAGTCAGAATATCAGTTGGATTAGAATGTCTTCGGAGAATTGATTATCGGTGATCTACTAACTGCCAAGCTATTTAAGTTTCTCTTGCGCGAAAGTTCGTTTCAGCTATAATACTGTTTTGCGGTTCACGAGCATGACAATTTCACCATCAAATTTTCAGACGACGAATCGTCATCCATTTGGTAAACAGGGTCGTTCTAATAAGCGGCGTTGCATATATTCGCTATGCCGGGCTGTGGATAATTCGACAAGTATGTAAAGTAATTACATCCCGTAAGAAGTAACCACGCTGTCCGGAGACGAGTCTCAGGGCAGCTTTTTTAGTTTGAACTGCAGTAGGCCGTCAATGTTAGAACTTTGATCGGTTAGCGGAATAAGAGGAAACAATGGAAGGAGCCAAGAACAGTTTTGAATCCCTCGATGTTATTTCGACAAGTCAGTTTCAAGAAACGCCGACATCTGCATTCCTTGCGGCTGAGTTTGTTATTCACAGAGACCAGTTGACGAAGAGCACAGGAGACGAACTGTACCTTGGCGTTAATTTTGATAAGTAGTGCTATGACCTGATTGCGAGGCTGAGTTTGGATGAAAAAGCTCTTGGCATTTAACACTGTAGCAACTGACACCTTTCCTATTCAGGCAGGGCAGACTCTTCCAGCGGGCGAATTCAGGTTGTTTGGAGAATACGGCGACCTGAATGACGACAATGTGACTAAGCAGCGAGAGGAAGAGATACTCGGATGGATTCTCTCATCACCCGAGGGACGCTCCGTGTTATTGCAGGAGCTTGGAGTTGGTATAGACGCATTCGTTGCCCTGTCTGTCCGGCAACCAATCATAGAGCGTAGGAACTGTAAGCCGGGCGATATCGATCTATTGATTTGTGAAAGAAACCGCGCAGACCTTGCGATTGGCATTCAGTGCAAGCGCGTGAAAGTGACAGCGCTTAATCAACAAGATGATCAATGTAATAAACTTCCAGATATCACAGGTGGGATTAAGCAAGTGAATCTTCAGCGTGAAAAGCTCGGTTTCCACCGAAATTATTTGATGATAGTGATCGAAACATTCGGTCGGAATCGATCCGATAGCACTGTTCTCTTTCGGGGGCCAGCGCGAGACACCTTTAAAGAGATTTATGAATTTCAGCGTCGTGAAAGTTTACACACCGATGTGGGGATTATTTTCGTTACAGTGACGCAGCCAACCGGCAAGAGCTTTGACAACATGTCCGTCATCGGTGTTTGTATTGACCAAGATGCAACTAGGATGGACCAGACAGACCAATTAACAAACCGAATTCGCGAATTAATGAGGCAAACCAACTTTTGATCATTAAAGGTGAGCGCAAAACGGTTTGTGATTGTTGCAGGTATGGAGACTTTTTGAAATGGGAACCCGAAATGAATCCGAAGAATTGTATGAACTCAGCGGCCAGGAGCCGTTGATTTGGCTTGAAAAGGCACAGGGACTGAGATATTGCGCGCGTATCTTGAAGGAAAAGTTGCTTGAGATGGTAAATGACACTTCGCCGGCGTCGCGAAGAATCGAAACGCTGGGTGTCGTTAGCTCTACATTGCTCCTTCTGGGTCTCGCCTTCGAAAATCTTATCAAGGGTGTTTATGTCGCCCAACATCCTACCCTCGTTGATAGAAGAAGGCTCGACCGTTCGCTATGGCAGTCGGACAGTGGGCACGGCATCCTAGACTTTGCGAAAGCGATGACGAAGCTTGAACCAGATGAAGAAGAACTCCTCGATCGTTTGCAGGAGTATATAGTTTGGGCGGGCCGCTTTCCTATTCCCACAAACTCAGGCCGATACCATCAGAATTTAAG
>DATNJO010000337.1:0-2915 GCA_035603895.1 Pyrinomonadaceae bacterium | reverse complement strand
GTTGACGAACTACGCTGCGAAGTGCCGCTATCGTTGGGGCGCAGGACTGCCGACCGTGTTTCGTGGTCCATGCGGTTCAGGCGTGCGTTCGGGCCCGTTTCACTCGCTCAATGCGGAGGCATTTTTCCTTAACACGGCGGGACTGAAGATCGTCGAACCATCGACAGCTTACGACGCAAAAGGACTGATCAAAGCCGCGATTCGCGATCCCGATCCGGTGCTCTATTTCGAGCACAAGAAGCTTTATCGCTTGCCGCGATTGCGTGAAGAGTTACCGGCTGACGACTACATCGTAGAGATCGGTAAAGCGCGCGTGGCGCGTGCGGGACGCGACCTCACGATCATCACCTTTGGCGCGATGGTCCTGACCGCGCTCGATGCGGCTGAAGAACTCGAACGCGAAGGTCTCGACGTTGAGGTCATCGATTTAAGAACGTTAGCCCCGTTCGATAAGCAAGCGATTCTCGCGAGCGTGAAGAAGACGAGTAAGGCGATCGTGTTGCACGAGGCGTCGCGCACCGGTGGCATTGGCGGCGAGATTGCGGCGACGATCGCGGAAGAGGCGTTTGAATGGCTCGATGCGCCATTGATTCGCGTCGCGTCGCTCGACACGCCGGTGCCTTATTCACCGCCGCTTGAAGATTATTACTTGCCGCAGACGAAGGACGTTGTCGATGCGGCGCGCAAGCTTGCTGCTTATTGAGCCACGGATTTGCACTGCCGAACACGGATAAGATGGAGACGAGATGAGTACTGAAGTGGTCATGCCGCAGATGGGCGAATCCATCGCGGAGGGAACGATTACGAAGTGGCTGAAGAAGGTCGGCGAACGCGTCGAACGCGACGAGCCGTTGTTTGAGATCTCTACGGACAAAGTCGACGCGGAGATTCCGTCGCCGGCTGCGGGAACGTTGACGGAAGTTCGGTTCAAGGAAGGCGACACGGTTGAAGTTAATACTGTAGTCGCTGTATTGGATGGCGATGGTTCTGGTCCATCCGTAAAATCCGTGTCCCCAGAGCCGGTTGGGGTCGAACCTCCTCCGCCTCCAGTTGAAGCTAAGCCTGAACCACCACCGCCAGCGCCACCGGTCGCAGCGCCGCCGCCGCCTCCGGCGCAGCCAGCGCAATCCGCTGAGCCAACGGTCGAAGAACTGCGCCGCACAAAATCGAGTCCGCTAGTGCGCAAGATCGCGCAGGAACACAACGTCGACATTTCCCAGCTCGAAGGCACTGGTCTAAGCGGCCGTGTCACCAAGAACGACATTCTGAGCTTCATCGAATCAGGTAGCACGACCGCCGCACCTGCGCAGCCAGCAGCACCAGCCAGGCCAGAGGCGCCCGCGGCAGTTCCAGCCGCGCCTGCGCCACCGATGCCGGCAGAACTTCCAGCGCCGCCACCGCCACGACCGCAAATGGGCGATCGCGTCGAGTCGATGAGCGTCATGCGCAAGAAGATCGCCGAGCACATGGTCCTGTCTCGCCGCACTTCCGCGCACGTCACCACTGTTTACGAAATCGACATGACGCGTGTGGCAAAACTCCGCGAAAAGCATCGCGACAGTTTCTACGAGCGCACCGGGACCAAGCTCACGTTCATGCCGTTCATCTTCGAAGCAGTGAACAAAGGCTTACGCAAGTTTCCAATCTTCAACGCCCAGGTGAGCGGCGAACAGATCATCTACAAACAGGACATCAATCTCGGTATGGCGGTGGCCCTTGATTGGGGCCTGATCGTGCCTGTGATCAAACGCGCTGACGACCTGAGTATTTCCGGCCTCGCACGCGCGGCCAACGACCTTGCCGATCGGGCCAGGACCAAGCAGTTGAAGCCCGACGAGGTAACCGGCGGCACATTTACCATCACCAACCCGGGCGTCTTTGGTGGTCTATTCGGAACACCGATCATCAATCAGCCACAGTTGGCGATTTTAGGTGTCGGTAAGATTGAAAAACGGGCCACGGTAATGACCAATTCGGACGGCGACGACTTTCTCGCGATTCGCTGGATGGCCTACTTCGCTTTGAGCTTCGATCACCGCGTGATCGACGGCGCTGATGCGGAACGCTTCCTTGCGTTTGTTAAGGAGCAGTTGGAATCAGGTGATTTTTCCGTGTAGTTTTCGCGAGATTTCGACAGAAGTAAACCACAAAAGCGGAATGCTTCATTGCGATACAGTGGCGATTCGATGAAGAATAGGACAGGCTATTGACTTAGCTCTTTGTAAGGTCTAAGAGATGACATCCGCAAAATTTGATGAAGCGGGAGGCGAGTCGCGATCTCGCCCAACTTGAAGAAGGCGCGTCAAAGGTCGCGTCAATGACTAGCAAAGTGACAAGGAGATAATTCGATGGTATTCACTAAACATAAAATGTTTGCCCCGGCAGTGTTAATTACCTGCCTGTTAGCCTTCTCAGCCTCCCCAATCCTGGCTCAAGATACTACCAACCCGGCCGGCTCACGCACCGTCGTTAGCGGCCAGAAGATGAAGCTCAAAGGTGTGGTCACACGCCGTGACGCAGACACTTTCACAGTGCGCGACATGAATGGTGTGGATACGGTGGTGCGCCTGGATGATAGGACCAGTGTGAAGACTAAAGGCGGCTTCCTTCGTGGCGGCACCAACTATGCCCAGACCAGCATCCTGCGCGGCTTGAACGTCGAGATTGAGGGACGCGGCAATGGATCAGGTGAATTGGCTGCGGAGAAAATCAGATTTAACGAAGCAGATATGCGCGTTGCCCGTGCTGTTGAATCACGTGCTGCGCCGCTCGAGGAAAGAGCTGACACCACTGAAAACAAACTCAGCCAGGTTGAAGCCAATGCTCAGCGCCTGTCGGGCCAGTTGGAAGAGCTAGCGGCTGTTTCCAACGCTGCACGCGGCGGCGCCAAGGCTGCGCAAGCGACGGCTGATGCC
>DATNJO010000336.1:0-2489 GCA_035603895.1 Pyrinomonadaceae bacterium | reverse complement strand
GTTCCCGCCACGATCCGCCTCGAACCACCCTGACGTCTTGCTGAATCGGTGACGACAAACTGCCGCCGGGGTAAACGACCACCTCACTGGACGTCCATTCCCAGGCATTTCCGATGAGGTCCATCACGCCGGTAGGCGTCTTTCCATTCGGATAAGAAGCGACATTCATCAATCGGTGCGCACCGGAATCACCAGCGTTTGCTGCGTTCGACCGCCACTCGTTGCCCCATGGATACGTCCCACCGAGAACGCCGCGTGCAGCAAATTCCCATTCCCTTTCGGTCGGTAATCGTTTGTTCGCCCAATCGGCGTAGGACCTTGCATCGTTCCAATCGACGCCGGTTACCGGCTGTTTGGCGGCGCCGGCAGGACAAGTCTGCTTGGTCCAGTGACGAGGATCGCTACGCCCAGTCGCCTTTAAGAACTTCAAATACTCTTCGCAGGTGACTTCAGTAACGTCCATGTAGAAAGGCGTCACGCTCACCTTGTGAGCCGGCTTTTCATACTCGTCTCCCACATTGCTGCCCATCAGAAACTCGCCACCGGAGATGTAAACCATGCCCGGCGGGGCTTGTGCTTGAGGAGATGGAATCGATGGCCCGGGCTCATTTGATCGCGGAGATCGGTTTGAGTGAGTTACTGCCACAGCGATGAGAATAGCGACTGAAAGCAGACTGGCGGCGCCGCCAACCAACCAGGGAGTGCGTCGTTTAGTAGATATCGGTGTAGCTGAATAGTCCCAAGAGGCGGCGTAACCTGCCTGGTAATCGTCGGCAGGTTCGTGAATTGACTCCTCGTCAGACTCATCGATCGATTCCGGAAACGGATCCGGATCGGTTTCGTCATCGAGAAAGTCTTCATCAATGTCGGCGGTTTCAGACTCTGCCTGTGCCTCTCCACATTTCTTGCAGAACCTGTACGGAGCGACCAATTCAGCGCCACATGAGTTACACAACAGGGCGCTCGCGTCGTGAGGTTGTTGATCGCCGGTCGCGATCTGAAGTTCACAAAACTCGCACGAACGCCGAGCGGTTAAGAAGCTGAAGCCCACTTCTGGACAATCATGTTCCAGTACTGTTCCCGCCGGTGCAGATCCGCAACCGGGGCAAGAAGGTCTGACTCCGCTGCTATCGATCGAGTGGCTCTTTCGGTGTATCTGAGCAACTGATTCGAGCGTAATTACCTGACATGAGTGACAAAGACATCGTTTGCCGACTTGCCGTTCACAGACGGGACATTCGGTGAGTGATGAGTTATGACTTGCAGGTTCATAGGGCGAGAAAGTTGCGCACGCGCAACAGTACGTCCACAGCGACTCATAAGGGAATCCATGACCCACGGCATGTGAAACCTGCTCACACTTGATCACCTCTTCCGGCGCCGCGTGAAAGCGAACCTGATGCACTGGGCAATAAAAAGCTGCGGAGTTTCCGTCAGTGGTCATCATTACCCTTCGCTTGAACAGGTGAAGGAGACGCCGCCAGCGATGGCTCGCGTCGGAGTGGAACGCCGGGAAGAGACTTGGAGAATTGGGAGTGGTCCAGGACAATCGAGCCGTTGACGATGACGTATTCCACCCCTACCGGCTGGGAAAAAGGTGTTTCGAAAGTCGCAGTATCGTGAATTTTGTTCCGGTTGAAGATCACCAAATCAGCCCAATGGTTTGCTTTAATTAATCCGCGATCTTTGAGACCAAAAGTCTTTGCCGGCAGCGACGTCATGCGTCGAACAGCCTCCTCGAGCGTAAGGAGATTCTTCTCACGACAATAAACGCCGAGTATTCTTGGAAACGTACCCATCCCTCGCGGATGCGGAAGTACTCCCGGATTCTCTTCGCGCACGCTGCTGTCTGACCCAAACATGACTTGTGGATTTTTCATGATCGCTTCCACGTCGTCCTCACTCATGTCGAAGAACACCATCTGCGCTCCACCGTGACTGAAGAGATCGATGACGGTGTCCGCCTGTCGGACCAACTCATCGTCGCCTTCTACGCCACTTTCCGCACGGCTAAAACCAGAACGAATTAGGGTGGCACGAGCAGCTAATCCTCGCGCGGCTCGTTTCTGTGTGATCTCGGCAATGTTCAACCCAACCAGCGATTGATCGAATTGGTAATAAGCAATTCGCGCAAACGCATAATCTCTCCAGCCGTTTCTCCTGAGCTGTGCCAACATTTCGTTGCGAACGCGTTTTCGGATAGCCGGATCTCGAAGCTTGCGCTTAGCTGAAGCAAGATCTCCTTCGGAAACCCAAGAAGGAAGGAGCACTGCAAGACCTGTACTCGACGCCGTGTATGGATACTGGTCCAACGAAACAACAACGCCACGGTCATTAGCAGCCTGGATCATGCTTAGACGCATTTCCGCAGAACCCCATTCGTTTGGTCCCTGTGCTTTGAAGTGGGAAATCTGAACTGGAACTCCGGTTTGTTCTCCGATCGCGATCGCCTCCTCGATAGCTTCCCTCCCCTTTGCCCCCTCATCACG
>DATNJO010000335.1:0-4159 GCA_035603895.1 Pyrinomonadaceae bacterium | reverse complement strand
GTTTTTCAATCTCGAAGAGTGCACTGGCTGTGGTTTGAGTGCCTGGGGTTGGAACGACAATCTCTTTGGCGGTCTTGGACCACTGATCTATTTCGCCACCAGCGGCACGCAAACCATCCGCCTGCAACTGCGTGAGGACGGCTTGGCGATCGATCAGATCGTCCTTTCGCCGCAAAGGTATCTGAACACTGCGCCAGGGCCTAACAAGAATGACAACTCGATCTTGCCCAAGAGCCAGTGAGTGGCTGTGCCAGAAAAGTTCTCTTTGGGAGACTATCTCCCGCAAAGGCGCAAAGCACTAGCGCGTTCTTAAGGTTTTCTTTGCGTCTTGGCGTCTTTGCGGGAGATGATCCCCCACGTTAATATCCAGATCGACGATGGCGACAACTTCTCCTTCCAATCTCGCAACGAGCAAGAATGAACCCCAGGTAGTCCTAATCAAACCATCGAAAGCCTGGGTGTCTCTGAATCTGCGCTCGCTCTGGGAGTATCGGGAGTTGCTGTATTTCCTCACATGGCGCGACATCAAAGTCCGTTACAAACAAACCGTTTTGGGCGCCGCGTGGGCGATCCTGCAACCGTTTCTCACGATGTTGATCTTCAGCGTTTTCTTCGGCCGGTTGGTTAAGGTTCCATCTGACGGAATTCCCTATCCGCTTTTCGCTTTTACGGCGCTCGTTCCGTGGACGTTCTTCGCCAATGGACTGAATCAATCGTCAAACAGCCTGATTTCGAGCGCGAATCTGCTGAAGAAAGTTTACTTCCCACGGTTGGCGATTCCGATCGCGACGGTGCTGGCAGGCGTTGTGGATCTCGTTCTGGCGTTCGTGGTTCTGCTGCTGTTGATGGCCTATTATCGAGTGGCGCCGACGATCAATATCATCTGGACGCCGTTGTTTCTGGCGCTAGCGTTTGTTACTGCACTCGGCGTGGGACTCTGGATGTCGGCCTTGAACGTGAAGTACCGGGACGTTCGTTACGTCGTGCCGTTCCTGGTCCAGATTTGGTTATTCACGACACCGGTCGCTTATCCCAGCAGTTTGCTGCACGAACCGTGGCGGACGATCTACGGGTTGAACCCGATGGTCGGAGTGGTCGAGGGATTCCGCTGGGCATTGCTGGGCGCGAACACTGCGCCCGGTCCGATGGTGTTTGCGTCGGCGTTTGCGGCTGTTCTGATTCTGGTAACGGGCGCTTTCTATTTTCGACACATGGAGAAGATTTTCGCAGACGTGGTTTAAGGTACAACGATGAGTGACGTCGCTATTCGTGTGGAAGGGTTGAGCAAACGGTTCTCCATCCACGCCAAACAGGAGAGCTATCAAACTCTGCGCGACACGGTTGCCAACGCAGCCGCCAAGCCTTTTCGTGCCTTCAAGTCTCGCAACGCGGAGAATGGAAATGCGGCTGATATTGAAAACATCTGGGCGCTGAAAGATGTTTCGTTTGAAGTGAGACCGGGCGAAGTGGTCGGATTGATAGGCCGTAACGGCGCCGGCAAAAGCACACTTCTCAAAATCCTCGCGCGAGTTACCGAACCAACGGAAGGTTTCGCCAGGATCACCGGGCGCATCGGCAGTCTGTTGGAAGTCGGCGTCGGATTTCACTTCGAGTTGAGTGGACGCGAGAACATCTATCTCAACGGCGCGATTCTCGGAATGAAACGCGCTGATATTAAACGGCGTTTCGACGAGATCGTCTCGTTCGCGGAAATCGAAAAATTCATCGACACACCCGTCAAGCACTACTCCAGCGGGATGTATCTGCGTCTCGCGTTCGCCGTGGCGGCGCATCTCGAACCGGAAATTCTTCTCGTCGATGAAGTGCTGGCCGTCGGCGATGCGGCGTTTCAGAAAAAGTGCATCGGCAAGATGGAGGAAGTCGCCGGCGAAGGTCGAACGGTTTTGTTTGTGAGTCACAACATGGCCGCAGTGCAGGCACTCTGCACGCGCGGCATTTTTCTCTACAACGGAAGCGTCTACATGGACTCGACCGCGAGCGCTTCGATCAGTACTTACTTGAGGATGCTCGAGCAATCAGTAACGCAGGATTTGCTGGAGCGTTCTGACCGGCGTGGACGTGGCGAGATCCGCCTCTCAGGCATCGAGATCTCTACGGGCGCGAAAGATCACGCGCAAACGCTCGCTACCGGCCGGCCCGCGACGTTTGCCTTTCATATCACCGGCACACGGCCGCGAACCTCGTGCGCCTTTACGATCTACGACGACTTCGGCCAACCGCTTGCGAGTTTCAACAGTGCCATTCGCGCGCCTGACGATGCGCAGGATTCAGCACTCGACAATACGATCATCTGTAACATCGAAGAACTGCCACTCGTCCCTGGACGTTATCGCGTGAATGCGGCGATCTCGGCTGACGGTGAATTGCAGGATCACCTCGAAGGAGCGGCGTTCTTCGAAGTGGAGCAAGGCGCAATTCGCGGACGGCCAGTAATCAAAGGCAAAAACTTCGGCCGCATCTGCCTTCAGCATCACTGGCAGAGTCCGGTGACGTAAAACGAACCACCGAGGCACAGAGACACAGAGAAGAACTCCTGCCTAGACAGAGCTCTTCTTAATAAGGTAAATGTTGATCTCTCCATCCTTCTGACCTTTCATCAGCGGATAAAGAGCACTTAGGTAGAACGACTTATTCTTCAACTTGCCGACAAGGTTTTCGCCTAGTCGCTTCCGCAGCAAACTGTTTTTCGTAGCCGTAACGCGCACCAACTCCGCGTCCAGCTCGCGGCAGATTTGTCTGACTTGCCAGCTAAAGATCGGAGTGACGTGGCCGTAGCCGTGGTAGTCGCTCTCGTCAAACCACAGAAAATGACCGTCGCGCAAAAAGCGAATTCGCGACAACCACGATTCGGTGTTGGGAGACGTAACCAACAGGTGACCATTCGCGGTGAGGGCTTGCAAACAATTGCCGATGAAGTGGCGCGGATCGTTCAAGTGTTCGAGAATCTCGATCGCGACTACCAGATCGAATTTAGCATTCCACTTGTCATAAAAATCGAGGTTCAGGTTGAGGTTCTGAACCGGCACGTCAAGCCGAAAACGCCCGGGATCGAGCTCGACGGCATTCACGTCGAAGCCGGCGTCGACGAGCCGCTGACTGAACGCGCCTTCGCCCGCGCCGAGATCGAGAACGCGCGCGTTCCGGGGCAAGCGCAACGCTTCGATCTGGGCCATGCATTCTTCGTGAAGCGACGGTATCGCGTGGATTTTGATTCCACGATATTCCGATTCGCCCACGTTCGTCAGCGAGTTGTCATCTCCACTCATGCGTAGACTTTATTTTACTGGACGCATGATGTGAAGCGGTCATCATTTTGTTTCGAATGTAGCGACGATAAAGTTGTGATCCGACGGGCGTACACCGCCATCGTTGGAACCGCCTACTGTAATCACCACGTTACGGTTGTTCAGGTCGCGTTGGTCCGGCATCCGCACGTCGATCAGGCGCAGTCCGGTGGCCCCTTTCGAGTAGTTGATGTAGTCGACTCGTCCTTTGCGCGTCCGCCCCTCCGGATTGTCCGGGTACGAGATCGCCGTGCCCGCGTTGAACGCTTGCTCCCACGCATCGCGGAACAACAAAGTCATCGTCGTGTGTTCGACCCAGTTCGGCGAGAGATTGAAGTCGCCCAGCAATATTTTTTGTTCCGGGAAGATGGCGGCCCAAGCGTTAATCTCCGCCAACTGTGCCTGTCGCCAAGCTACTGATTCGTATGACAGGTGTGTCGAGAAGAAGTTTATCGTCTTGCCACCGATGCTCACCTTCACCTGGGCCACTGAACGCCCAAAGCTCAGGTATAACGAACCCGTACTTACGAACGGATGACGCGACAGGATCTGTTGGCCCACGCTATTGCCGGGGGTGATTGCTATCCAATGCGAGTACCAGGTCACGCCCGTTCTTTGTTGCAGCATGTTCTTGTACTGCGACACGTTCTCGGGCGGCACTTCGTTCAGGGAGATGAGATCCGGGTTCATGTTTACCAACCAATTCACCTGCCGGTTCAGGTCGATCCGGTTGTCTGTGCCGCGGCCGTAAGCCGTGTTCCACTGTAAGACTTTGAACTGCGTCGCGGTTGTGGTCGGCGTGGGTGTTGGCGTCGGTGTCGGTGTGGGTGCCTGCGTCGGAGTTGGCGTCGGAG
>DATNJO010000334.1:0-10512 GCA_035603895.1 Pyrinomonadaceae bacterium | reverse complement strand
CATCGACAACCACGACATGGCGCGCTTCCTCTCCGTGAACAATAACAACAACCGGCTGCACGAAGCGCTCGCGTTTACGCTGACGAGCCGCGGCATTCCATGCATCTATTACGGCACCGAACAGTACCTGCACAACGACACCAGCGGCGGCACCGATCCCTTCAACCGCCCGATGATGCCCGGCTTCAGCACAAGCACGACCGCGTATCAACTCATCAACCAACTCTCGACCTTGCGGCGCAACAACACCGCGATTCCGTATGGTTCGATGAGCCAGCGTTGGATCAACAACGACGTCTACATCTACGAACGAAAGTTTTTCGGGAACGTCGTGCTCGTCGCCATCAACAAGAACGAAACGAGCAGCTACAGCATCAGCGGGTTGAATACGTCTCTGCCATCAGGAAACTATTCAGATTATTTAACGGGTTTACTCGGCGGCATCGCGATTACGGTCAATTCCGGTTCTGGCGGTAACAATCCCGTCACCAATTTCACGCTGCCTGCGCATACAGTCGCTGTCTGGCAGTTTGTTGAAAGCGGCGGCACACCGCAGATCGGCTCGATCGGTCCAACCGCGGGACAATCCGGCGTCAAAGTCACAATCGCCGGCAAGAACTTCGGCAGCACCACCGGTACAGTGAAATTCGGCACGACCACCGCGACCGTCAATTCGTGGACTTCAACCAGGATCGTCGCCACTACGCCTTCCGTCACCAACGGCAATTACAACATCACGGTGACCAACTCCAGCAGCCAGGTCTCAAACGCGATTAACTACACGGTACTCACTGCGAAGCTGATTCCAATTACCTTCACCGTGAACAATGCAACTCCGACAAGTGTCGGCGACTACATCTTTCTCACGGGCAACACGGTCGAACTCGGCAATTGGGCCACCACGTGGGACGGCGCCGTTGGTCCATTGTTGACGCCAAACTATCCGAACTGGTTCAACGTCGTGAGTGTTCCAGCGGGCCAAACGATCCAGTTCAAGTTCATCAAGATCGCCGCGAACGGCGCGGTCACGTGGGAAGCAGGCTCGAATCACCAGTACACAGTCCCGGCGAGTGGAACCGGATTCGTAAATGTGAACTGGCAGTACTAACCAAAAAACATCTTATTCGTGAAGACTTTCCCGTCCTCCTCGAAAGGTGCTAAGCTACGCCCGCACGAGTGAGTTGGCGACGTTTCATACCGAACACTCTCACAAAGATTCACAAATAGTAATAAACGCTTTCGTTTTTCCATCCAGGGGCGGGCAATTATGCTTTCCAATCCTCAATAGGAGAGAGTATGTCTAGCTTAGCTCAAGACCTTGATATGTTGCGCAAGTTGAACCAACAGCGCACTCACGCAAAAACATTACGCGAACAGGCATTACGCGCCCTCAAGAGAATAGGGATCAAAGACAATCGGTTTATTGATAAAGATAAAAGTGAACCCGGGGAAATTGATTTCAAAAGATGGGTTGGTGGCAATAAGTCTGTCGAAAACGATCTCGTTGAATTGGCGCTTCTGGTTAAACTCCAGAATCATCGGGACATAAGCGAGGACGACAAGGAAAACAACAAAGCCGATGCCCCACTTGAACTGAAGAAACTGCTACAGAAGATCACTCTTAAAAGTCTGATCCAATTACCGGGTGAGGATACAAGCACAGATAATCTACAACCTGCCGATGTTCTGAAGACCATCCCGGTCTTAACCGCCGCACGTGTGATGCAAGCGCTCGTCAGCCGTGCGGAAACGGTATTCGAACCAACCACAATGTATTGCTATTACCGCATCATACGTGAACTGTATGGCGTCGCACAGCCGAATTGGACTGTTGGTGCAGCGCGTGCCGGTGTTGGTGGAACAACCTCAGCATTCGTAACAAACGAATGTATTCGAGCCATCTTCTCGTTTGAAAATGTTGTCAAACGAACCTACGAGTTCTTTGAGCATGTCTCTGTCTTCTACGACAAGTTTTCTTGTCTGGACAGGATGCTCCAAACCTGGGGCATCACAGATAAAAACCATCCCCTATACAAATGGGCCGATAAAACCGTTGAAGCGATGTGGCTGGACTGTTATCTCTCGATCAGTTCGCGCAATCGCGAGATGGCTCTTTTTTGGGGAGGTGATGATCCAAACGCCAGAACTACTGCGAACCTGTTGCTGCTACCCAACAGTGATAAATCCGTAGGGATAGAGTGCGCAAGAGCATATTTCAAAATACTGCCGGAGAGGCTAAAGCACTCCATCGATCAGCTTTTCAATAACGTCTCAGAAGTCTATTTCAGAATTGATGAGCACCGTAAAAAAGAAGAAGACCCACATCCGCAAAGACCGATTGATTTAGAAAGTGCCAGAAATGGCCAATATATATTTAACGATAAGAAGACATCGGCAGAAGAAACTGCGAAAGAAGAAAGGATTAGTAAATTCAATCGCACAGCGACCGCTCATGAGTTTGCCTTAAAAGCGATCGAGGACGCCATCATTAATGCCAATCGTCTTCAGAAGATCTTCAGCGAAGACCAATCTTCGGACCCCAGCGACGTGGAAGAAGACAGGACCAAAACAATTCTCACAAAGCTCCATGAAAACTTTTATCGAATCACGGGTCGCGTGCATCGTGTACTGGAACCTTCAAAACAATACGTGAAATGGGTTCTCAATCGTGAGTTGGCAGCATCGCATGCAACCTTCGACGCTGGCGAGCTAGTGTTTGCAGCAATGTCTTATGGTGTTCTCAACCATTGGCGACTAGATGACAAATTAGCGAGAGCCTGTGAACTGCTTATCACAACTTTGCCGGATACAGGACGCTTACCAACCAAACGTCCTTTCCATTCCAACATACGCGGTTATCGCACTCTGCCCATCGGTTGCGAAATGACGCGAGCACTGGCGAACTTACTGCAAAAGACCGGATATGATTTCGACGAGAACTTTATTCGTCGAATGCTCAGCGTGTTCGAAGATAATCTCATTGAATTACCGGAAAGCACGGCCAAACACAGGTTAATAGCCTGGAATTTCGAAGGGTCACCAAATCCGGAAAAACCTGCGGTGTGGGTCACGGCAATCTCGGTTCTGGCTCTGGACAGAATCGTCCGCATGCTTAACTCTCGCATTAATGAAATCGTCCTATCCCATTTCGATGTAACCGATCCGTCGCAGCCGCATACGCCATTGACGCTGCACCATTTGATTTATACAGATTACGGTTTGAGCGAAAGGAGTTTTAAAGACGAATCAAGCGAGAGGAAATCGGCAGCAATCGGTCTTCAACAAACCCGTGCGCACGTCATGAGGGCGACGCTGCCAAAATTCTATCTAAAAGATAAAAACAATTTCTCACCAATTTTTTATGGACCACCCGGTACCGGTAAAACCACATTAGCTGAATCGCTTGCTCTCAGCGCCAGCGTACCATTTCTTCGTCTTTCGCCCAGCGATTTGATCTTACAAGGGCAGGAATTAATTGAAGGCCGTGCCCGCGACGTATTCGAAGCGCTTTCGATGCTAACGCAATGCGTTGTTATTTTCGATGAGTTCGAGCCAGTTCTGAAAACCCGAAGCACGGGCAGACGGCCATCAGGAAATAGCCGGAAACAGACTCACGAGGAAACGGACGCGATTTCCGAAGTCTTGTGGATCATGAACGAAAAGGAAGATCCGAAATTCAAATTTGTGCTAGGCGGCATGCTGCCGAAATTTACTAAGTTACATTACGCTGCCGAAAAACAGTCATTCGCTTACTGTCTGGGAACAAACTATCTGGTTGATATTGATGGTGCAGCAAAACGCTCCGGAAGATTCGACAGACGATTTCCCGTCTACAAGCCTGATGTACTTTCTCGTGCTGGACTATTATTTTACCGCCTCAGCCAGACGACCGATTTTAAAAACGGCACGGGTGATCCACAAAACTTCTGGCAGTTGGTTAAACGCTTTATCGATGTTATTGCCAGAACTACCGATATCGATGCTAATCAATTAAACAAGCTATTCAAGGTGGAAGAGGATAAAGCTCCTGCTCAAGCTCTCCAATATGTTTTTAACCCGGCAGTACCTCTACCGAAAGATTTAGCTAAGGATCCGAACGACAGGATTAAAAGCGCCGAAAAGGATTTGGAAAACGCTATCGCTATCGCTCTCGACGACGATGAGAAAGTTGAACGGGAATGGTTACTCAATTACGAAAAGGCGTTTTCGCGCGCGTCTGGCAAAATCAATAAGTTCGTGAAAAAGGGTGACCTCATCAGAGTATTGGGCGATTGTCTAGAACCACCAAAACCAGGAAGTGTTCATGAATGGGCTCACCAACATCAATCTCGAACGGAGTAAGTCGGATTTACACAACTAATTAAAAAACGTTGACAAGTGCGGACAACTGCAATATTGTCCGCACGTCTTTGAAACCAGATTCCCCCAACGTTGGACCGTTAGTCCCTCGTCTCCTTAGGAGCTCACCAAATGGTTACTAGAAAGGCTGCCACAAAAGTCGCAACCAAAGTTTCCGTTCTCAAATTCAATCCCGAGTGGTTTTCAGATCCGCCACCGCCATTCTTCAAAAATCTCGACCGTGTAGCCCAACGCGAACTCGCAGCGGCGAAGAAGGAATTCACCGCTCGCGTAAAAGAAATTCTCGCCAAGGGTCAACAAAGATAATCTCGCGGTTGGTCCAATTCACGTCATGAATACTTCACGACCTGTCATGCTGGTCGGTTTCCAGAACCAGGGTAATCTTGGTCTGGGTTACCTCGCGGCTGTGCTGCGGCGGTCCGGCTATGTTGTACAGGTCGTGGACATCGAACAGGATCATCATGAGATCGTCCGCATTGCACGCGAACTCAACCCGGCCCTGATCGGTTTTTCCCTGATTTTCCAGTTCTTCGTCGATCGCTACGCAGAGCTTCTCTATCTTCTCCGCAGCAACGGCCTCGACTGCCACTTCACGATGGGCGGGCACTTTCCGAGTCTCAGTTACGAACAGACTCTCGAACTCGTGCCCGAACTCGATAGTGTCGTGCGTTTTGAAGGAGAGGCCACGCTGCTGGAGCTGGTCGAGGCAATTAGTTCCGGGCAGGAGTGGCGCGAAATCCACGGCCTCGCCTATCGCGACGATGAAGGCAAGGTGACGCTAACGCGTCCGCGTGCCTTGCTGGAGCACCTCGACGAATTGCCCTATCCGGATCGTGAGTACGAGCCGGAATCAGTGCTCGGACGAAGCATCCTGCCAATACTCGCGAGTCGCGGTTGTGCTCGCACCTGTTCCTTCTGCTCGATTCACACCTTCTATCGCGCTGCGCCCGGACGCATCGTACGGACACGTAAGCCGGCGGAAGTTGTACGCGAAATGGAGATGCTGCACGAAGAACGCGGCACGACGATCTTTCTCTTTCAGGACGACGACTTTCCGTTGTTCGGCACGGTGTGGCGGCGTTGGGCCAGCGACTTCGTCGACGAACTCGAGCGCACTGGCTTATCACGCAAGGTGATCTGGAAGATGAACTGCCGCGCTGACGCAGTCGATCGCGATCTCTTCATCAGGATGCGCGATGCCGGGCTCTACCTGGTTTACATGGGTCTCGAATCCGGCAGCGAGCAGGGACTGGAAACGCTGCACAAACAGATTAACGTCGAACAAAACCTCAAGGCCGTGGAAACATTGAAAAGCATCGGCCTGATGTTTGAATACGGTTTCATGCTGCTCGATCCGTCGAGCACGTTTGAGTCGATTCGCGAGAACATTCAATTCCTGCGCACGATTCTCGCCGACGGTTGTCTGCCGGTGACCTTCTGCCGAATGTTGCCTTACGACGGCACGCCAATCCACGACGAACTCGTGCGAACCGGACGCTTGCGCGGTGATGTTTGCAATCCCGATTACGACTTTTTAGATCCACGCATCGGCGAGTTTTATGAAGAACTCACGAAACTGGTGAGTCTGACGGGTTGGATTCACGGCTTGAAAGCCGTGACTATGCAGCTCGGATGGGCGTGGCACGAAGTTGCCACGATCGAGCGGCTGTTTCCGGTGCTGCCCGGAATGGAAGAGTACAAAGAAACTCTTCGCGACATCACCAAGCGAAGCAACGATCTACTATTACGAGTGGTCGAAGATCTTTCCTATCATTTTTCTGACAACAAACCACTGACCTGGACTCCGGAAATTGTGAACGAAGCACGCGAGCAAGTCCTCGACGAACTGCTGCTTGTGCGCGACGCGTTCGTTCACGCCAATGAAAGTATCATTATCGAAACCCTGGAAAACGACGGCCTCACCATCATTGATGATGAAGAGATTGAGGCTTCGCATCCAGCACCTCTCGCACCTTCAACGCAAGCGCATCCGGGCTAAAAGGCTTCTGAATAAAATTGATGCCGGGTTCCAGCACGCCGTGCTGCACGATCGTGTCGTCTGTGTAGCCCGACATGTATAGCACCGGCAGCTCCGGCCGCATCGCCAGCAACTGCTTCGACATGTCGTTGCCACTCATGCCCGGCATAATCACGTCGGTCAACACGAGATCGATCGTCCCGCCGTTGTGACTGGTTTGAATAATGCGAATAGCCTCGTCGGCGCCACTGGCTTCGACCACGCGATAACCAGAGCGTTCCAGCACCTGCCGCGCCAACTTTCGTACCCAATCCGCATCTTCGACCAGCAGGATCGTTTCCGAACCTCGCGGTGCCTCGATCTTCGGTGCTGCGCGCCGATACTCTTCGGCTTCTTCCGTGACCTGCGGGAAATAGATCTTGAACGTCGTTCCCCGGTCTTCTTCGCTGTAAACCCAGATGTTCCCGCCGGATTGCTTTACGATCCCGTAAACCGTCGAGAGACCGAGTCCGGTTCCCTTGCCCTGGGCTTTCGTCGTAAAGAACGGCTCGAAGATGCGCTGCCGTGTTTCCTTATCCATGCCGCAACCCGTATCGCTGATCGCGAGCATCACGTAATTTCCGGGCTCAACCGACACGTGCTCCGTCGCATACGAATGGTCGAGATAGACGTTGCTGGTTTCAATCGTCAGCTTCCCGCCTTTCGGCATTGCGTCGCGCGCGTTAACGATCAGGTTCATGATCACCTGTTCGAGCTGCACCGGATCGGCTTTGATGTTGCCGAGATCCGAATACAGGCTGACGCGGAGTTCGATGTCTTCGCCGATCATTCGCCGTAGCATCTTTTCCAGTTCGATTACGACGCTGTTGACGCCGAAGACCTTTGGCTGCATGACCTGTTTGCGGCTGAAGGCGAGTAGTTGCCGCGTGAGCGCGGCGGCGCGTTCGCTGGCCCTGACGATTTCCTCCAGATTGCGGCGTAATGGATGCTCCTGACTGAGTTGCCGCAGCGTGATGTCGCTATAGCCGAGAATGACTGTCAGCAGGTTATTGAAGTCGTGAGAAATGCCTCCGGCCAAACGCCCAACAGCTTCGAGTTTTTGCGACTGGATCAGTTGCCGCTCGGTGCTGCGCAACGCTTCGAGTGCGTCAGTTTTCTCTTTCTCGGCGAGCGTGCGTTTGAGCACGTTTGTTTCGGAAAGACTCTCCAACTGCCGGTTCGCTTCTTCGAGTTGCAGCGTGCGCTGCTGAACTTTGCGTTCGAGTTCGTGCTGCGAGTCGCGGACCTTAACAACCATCGCGTTGAAAGCGTTCGCAAGCTCGCCCAGTTCGTCTTTCTGCCGAACGTCAACCACGCGCGAATCATCGCCCTGGCTAATGGCCGTAGCCGTTTTCGTGAGTTCGTTCAGCGGCTTGGTGATTTTCCAGCTCAGCACAAATGCGCCGCCAACACCCAGCACAAAAACAAACAGCCCGATCACAGACGTCCTTTTTAGAAAACTGTTGACCGGTTTTTGCAGAACGTCATCAGGAAACTCGATCAAGACCGACCACGGCGTGCCGGCGATCGGCCGGGCGAGCGCCATAACTGTGCTACTGGAGCCGCGTTCGTATAAAGCGACGTCGCCAAGCGCCGACAGATCAATCGGCGGTTTCGCTACGACCTTTTCGAGATCGGTCCAGATGTCATTACCGGTGTTACCGAGATAGAGCGTGGCGTTGCTGCCTAGCAGTTTGTTCATTTGCTGGCGGCTGTCGGGCGTGGTTGCCAGCCGGCGCCATCTGACGAGGTAGCCGATGATCTTGCCGCCGTCATCTTTGACCGCTGCGACCGTCGGGTAACCAACGGTTTCTTTCACGCGGCGAATCGCGCCGACCGTTTTGAACGGCTCCGACGAGCATTGCTGAAACTCGGTAGCCAAATCGCCCATCGAGATCGTTTCAATGTCCGGCACCGATAAAACTATTCCGCTCTGCTTGCTCCAGAGTTCGACGCCAAGACTGGTTGCATCGGCGGGAGCGAGAAACTGTTGCACCACCTTCTGCACCTCGTCGCGCGAAGCCGTTGCAGGTGATGTGAGAAACGCTCGGACTGCCGGATCGTTCGCGACCGAAGCAGTCTTCGTGGTTAACGTGCCTACCGAAGTTTGCATCAAGCCTGAGAGTTGCTGAGTCAGGTTTTGCAGACGCTCGCGCCCGACTTCACGGGCGGACGCTTCAACCGACCGGTACGATGTCCAACTGCAAGCCACGATGACTACAAACAGGAGCGTACCGATTAGAAGTGGCAGGCGATATTTGATAGTTTTTGGCATGAGACACCTCCAATCCTTGTTCGCAAGCGAACAAGTCATCAAAAACCAATTAGCCCGCACGAAAATCTGGGCTGCACTTCGTGGGAGGTTTTTGAGAGGCTGGGGCCGGGAGGTGTCGGGGTAGCGTTACAACTTTGGGAGAGTCCAGGGGGAGCCGCTTACGTTCAAAGAATAGGACCAGTCCGGTTTCCGGTCAATAGGTCAAAGTTCCCTAAAATTCTTCTTGACACTCCACTCTCAATAACTTAAATAATGTTTGTCTCTGTTAATTTACTAACAGAGCGAATCACGTCGCTTTTCCTTCCTGATCTTCTTAAACAGAAGCATCGAGCCCGACGACAACTTATAGACCTGAGGTGTACTAATGTCCTTCCCTCTTCTTTCCGGCCTGCGTTCTAACGACCTGGCAATCGATCTCGGCACGGCAAACACGCTCGTTTACGCCAAAGGGCGCGGCGTTGTGCTGAGTGAACCCTCTATCGTGGCTATTAATAAGGTCACTAATGCCGTGGAAGCAGTGGGTCGGGAGGCCAAGGAGATGCTTGGCCGTACGCCGGGCAACATTGTCGCCATTCGACCGATGCGGGATGGCGTTATCGCCAACTTCGAAGTGACCGAGAAGATGCTCCAGCACTTTATTCGGAAGGCACACAACGGCCGGACGTGGGTCAGCCCGCGAGTAGTTATTGGCATTCCTTCCGAGATCACCCAGGTCGAACGGCGCGCGGTCGAGGATTCCGCCTATCGCGCTAAGGCGTCGGAAGTTTACCTCGTCGAGGAAGCTGTCGCTGCGGCGATCGGCGCCGGACTGCCGATTACTGAACCACAGGGCAATATCGTCGTCGACATCGGCGGCGGCACCACGGACATCGCCGTGATCAGTTTGGGAGGAATCGTTTACGCGCGCGCTGTGCGCACTGCCGGCGACGCAATGGACAACGCGGTCGCGGAGTGGGTAAAGCGCAAATATAATCTGTTGATTGGCGAGCGAACCGCGGAAGAGATCAAGATTCAGCTCGGTAGTGCGTTTCCGTTGGACGAGCCGTTGAGTATGGAAGTGCGTGGACGTAACTTGGTCGAAGGTATTCCGCAGACGATTACTGTCACCGACGATGAGATTCGTCAGGCACTCGATCCGGCGGTGAGTGCGATTGTGGATGCAGTGCGCGTTGCGCTCGAGCGCACGCCTCCGGAGCTTTCAGCAGATATCATCGATCGCGGCGTGGTGCTGACCGGCGGTGGCGCGTTGCTGGCTAATCTCGACAAGCGTTTGAGAACTGAAACCGGACTGCCGGTGTTTGTCGCAGACGATCCGCTGACGTCAGTAGTGCTTGGTGCGGGTAAAATGCTTTCGGACTTTGCGTTGCTGAAGCGAGTAAAGTGGGAGAACACGTTGCAGTACTGAGTAGTCTGCTTGCTGAGTCCTCAGTTTTTGGTCCATGTTTGAGTCGGAGAAGGAAAAACAGCGCGCCGAGCAAATCATCATGTTGCTCGCGAAACTCTACGTCTTACTGGAGCTTTCGCTCGATACGTGCTCAGTCTGTCACAAAGCTCTGACTCACGACGACGAGTGTCCGATAGCCCTCGCCTGGTCACTCCTAACACCCGAACAACAGCACGACGCGCGGACCGCAATCCGCGCACTCGCCCTGAGCATCGGCAACGAGGAATCCCTCTCGGACCGGCTCGTGCATTAATGAGGGATTAAAGAACTCTCTTGTGCTTCTTGTGCCTCTTGTGGCTTTAAGCAGAAACCGCCTGGTCCGTAATCTCCAGCCCTTTATCAATAATCGCAAACGCTTCGCGCAGCTCTGCTTCGTTGATGCAGAGCGGCGGGTTCGTGAAGAACGTGTTCCAGCGT
>DATNJO010000333.1:0-4314 GCA_035603895.1 Pyrinomonadaceae bacterium | reverse complement strand
CCCAGTTTGATTCCGTGCGGGCGAGCCGCCCGCGCTCCATCGATGATAAAATGCCGCGAGCCTCGATACCAAACTTCGCCATGGCTGCCAGTGCCGAAATCGTTGCCAAACCCGTCGCCAGTGCAATCTCTTTGCGCTGGATCATCGGCGCGCGCGACGATCTCGTTTGGTTTATCGGTTCGGTGGTCTCGAGTTATTTACTGCTCGTGCTTTACGTGAGCGAGCTCGTGCCGCTGGTGCCGATGGTGGCGCTTTGGGCCATACTGATCGACGCGCCGCACGTCTTCGGAACTTTCTCTCGCACTTATTTCGATCGCAGTGAACGACAGAACCGTGCCCGGTTGCTTTGGGGTTCGCTGCTGTTCTTTGCCATCGGACCGGTGCTGGTGCTCGCAGGCGCCGGGTTTGTCTTTTTCTTTGTCGCCGCGTTGTGGGCTTACTACCATCTCGTGAAGCAGCACTACGGGTTCATGGTGCTGTACAAGAAGAAGAACGGCGATCTCGCGCGGATTGATAACGCCCTCGATCGGTTGTTCCTGTTGTTTGCTTTCAACTATCCGTTTGTTGAGTTCATCGCGCGCGATCCAGAGGCGATGGCGCGTGTGCCCGCCGTGTTGCACGGTGGCGTGAATGGTCTTTCAAGAATACTACTCGCGGGCACGATTCTCTTGTTTGTTCTCTGGCTGGGACGGCAAGTGCAACGTGCGCTCACTGGCGAGCCGTTGGACGTACCGAAATACCTGTTGCTCGCGGCGGCAATTCCAATGCACTGGATCGTCTTGTTGACGCCGATGCCGCACAAGCCGATCGCCATCGTCGCGATTCTGACCATCTATCACAACTTTCAGTATCACCGGTTGATCTGGTTTCACAATCAGAAGTACGCGGACAAGCGAGACAAGTATGGTGCTGCGGAGTTGATCAGCCGCCGCGTGCTTTACTATGTCGCGTTCGGCGTCATTTTCGGCGTGCTTTACCAGGGCCCGCGCCAGTTGCTTGGTTACCTCGGCTTGCAAAATGCAGCCGCTGGTGTCGAGCAATCACTCGCGATCCAGTTAGGCATCTCGTTTCTCTGGGGCTACGCTTTTATCCACTACTATCTCGACTCCAAAATCTGGCGCATACGCCGCGACCCGATGGTCGGGAAAGCGCTGCACATAAACTAAATGACTAAAACCGAAATCGAGCTTACCGTGAACGGCGAGTCACATAAACTCGAAGTGTTTCCGATGGCCAGGCTGTTGGACGTGTTGCGTGAAGAGCTGCACTTAACCGGAACGAAGGAAGGTTGTGGCGAAGGCGAATGCGGCGCGTGCACGGTGAAGCTCGATGGTCAGATCGTAAATTCGTGTCTGGTGCCGATCGCGCAGGTTAACGGAGCTGACATCACGACGATTGAAGGCGTCGCGAATGGAGACCAACTGCACGCCGTGCAACAAGCATTTATCGACCACGGCGGCGCGCAATGTGGTATTTGTACTCCAGGGATGATTCAGGCGGCTGTCGATCTGCTCGAACGCAACCCGTCGCCGACTGAAGCCGACATTCGCACCGGACTAGCGGGCAATCTTTGCCGCTGCACCGGCTACATGAAAATATTCGAGTCGGTTGTTCAAGCCTGTCAAAAATGAGAGCTTACGTTCCCGGCTATCAACTAACCACACCCGCTTCACTCCACGACGCTCTCGATCTTATCGGCAACGAACCGGGTGTTTGGAAACCATTTGCGGGCGGCACCGATCTGATGGTCCTGCTCGAAGCCGGCAAACTGCCGCATCGCAATTACGTCAACATCTGGCCTTTGCGTGAATTGCGCGGCATTGAGATCACAGACGAATACGTGACGCTGGGAGCTTTGACGACGTACACGGAAGTGCAAGCGAACGATGTGTTGCGGCGTGAATTTCCGATGCTTTGCCAAGCGGCAAGTGAAACGGGTGGGCTGGCAATTCAAAACCGGGGCACGCTTGGCGGAAACGTCGTCAATGCTTCACCCGCAGCCGATTCGCCTCCGGCATTGTTGGCTTATGATGCGGAGATTGAGCTGGTGTCGAGCAGTGGTTCGCGGTGGTTGCGCTACGATGGCTTTCATACCGGGTATAAGCAGATGACGATGCGTGCTGATGAATTGCTGGCGCAAATTCGTCTGCCGCGTATAGGTCCTATTCGCCAATACTATCGCAAAGTTGGCACGCGCAAAGCACAGGCGATCTCGAAAGTCTGCTTTGCTGGTGTTGCACGAATGGAAAACACACGCGTCGCAGATGTGCGTGTCGTGCTCGGCAGCGTGGCGCCGATCGTTCTTCGTTGTAAACAAACAGAAGACGCAATCCGTGGCAAAGAGCTAGACGACGACACCGTGAAACTCGCACGCGAAACTTTGCTGCGCGAGATCACTCCGATCGACGACGTGCGCTCCACTGCTGATTATCGACTGCGCGTTGCCGCCAATCTGCTTGTCGATTTTCTCGTGACTGCAAGATCGTAAATCCTGACCCCTAAGGAAAAACTGAATGTCGACCCCTGAAATCGAATTTCGCCGAAACGCCGTCCAACCGATTCAATGCATTAAAGACGCGTGGGCACTAATAAAGGATCAGTACTGGCTGTTCGTTGGTATCTGTGCGGTAGGACTCTTGGTCGCCTCGGCCGTGCCTATGGGCATTCTGATGGGGCCGATGATGTGCGGCATCTACATGATCTTCTTCAAACGAATGCGCAATGAGCCGTTTGAGTTTGGTCTGCTCTTCAAAGGGTTCGACTTCTTTGGACCAAGCCTCGTGGCCACGCTGGTGCACGTGATTCCGATTCTGATTATCGTCGTTCCGTCTTATCTAGTGTTCTACTTCGCATTCGTTCTGTCGATAATGGTGCAAGGCAACGAGCCAAACCCGGCCGCAATGCTCGGCGTCATGGCCATGTTTGTGATCTTCTGGTTTGTGATGATCGTTCTCATCATCTTCATCTCCATCGGATTTACGTTTAGCTACACGTTGATTGTCGATCGAAAACTGCAAGCCATGGACGCGATCAAGTTGAGCTTCAAAGCCGCGATGGCTAACTTCTGGCGCATTCTGGGAATGACGCTACTGACCGGTCTTTTAACTTTCGCCGGCTTGTTGCTGTGTTATGTCGGTGCGTTTCTCGTGTTTCCGATTCAATACGGCGCGATCGCTGTTGCGTATGAAAGAGTGTTTGGACTGAGCGATCCCACTCAGGTTGTTTCGAACCTGCCGCCACCGCCGCCGTCCTTCTGAGATTGCATGTCGACTGTCGATCTGATCATTCGTGGGCGAACGGTGGTGTCGGCGGACGCGATTGGTCCAGCGTCGATTCATGTTAGCGGTGAGAAGATCGTTGCGGTGCGACCGTTTGAAGATGTCGTAGTCGATTGCGAGATCGTCGAGGCTGGCGAAGACGACGTGGTGATGCCGGGTTTGGTTGACACGCACGTTCACATCAACTCTCCGGGCCGTACCGAATGGGAAGGATTTCGCACTGCGACGCGAGCCGCTGCCGCGGGTGGCGTGACGACGCTGGTCGACATGCCGCTCAACTCGATTCCACCAACGACGACACTGGCAGGTCTTAAAACGAAACTCGATACAGCGAAGAACGAGTGTTTCGTCGATGTCGGGTTTTGGGGTGGTGTTGTGCCGGGAAACACGCCTGAGTTGGAGCCGATGTTTGCGGCGGGCGTTGCTGGGTTTAAGTGTTTTCTTGTTCCTTCGGGAGTGGATGAGTTTCCGCACGTGACTGAAGACGATCTACGCGTCGCGATGCCGGAGCTTTCACGTATCGGGGCGATGTTGATCGTGCATGCTGAACTTCCGGGGCCGATGAAAGCCACGGACGGAACAGATTACGAAGCGTTTCTCCGTTCGCGGCCGAGAGCAGCGGAGGATGAGGCGATCGAACTGATGATTCGTTTAAGCCGCGAATTCGGCACGCGCGTACACATCGTTCATCTTTCTTCTTCAGATGCGTTGCCGTTGCTGCGTGACGCGCAGGCTGCGGGTGTGAAGATTACGGCCGAGACGTGTCCACACTATCTTCACTTCGTGGCAGAGACGATTCCGGATGGCGCGACGGAGTTCAAATGCTGCCCGCCCATCCGCGAGAGCGAGAACCGCGAAAAGCTTTGGCAGGGCTTGGCTGATGGAACGATTGACATGGTCGTGTCGGACCATTCGCCGTGTCCGGCGAGCATGAAGGTGCGCGAGAGCGGCGATTTCATGGCGGCGTGGGGCGGTATCGCTTCGTTGCAACTGCGTCTGCCAGTGACTTGGACCGAAGCGCAGCGCCGCGGCTTTT